>CAYTDR010000091.1:0-14053 GCA_964436185.1 uncultured Candidatus Obscuribacterales bacterium
CTTTCGCGGGAGGGCGAAGCCGTGAACAAGACTCAAAAGCAGTCGAGGCGCAAGTCTAAGCCTCGACATAAGTTTCGCGTGGAGAAGTCCTGGCTGGTCATGCCTGATGGTGTGCGCCTGGCTTCGACCATGTATGTGCCCGTGCCGCGACGCAAGGGTGAAAAATTTCCGGTGCTTCTGGAGATTTTGCCCTATCGCAAGGACGACACGTTCTACGTTGGTGACTACCCGAGCTATTCCTACTTTGCCCAACAGGGCTTCATCACCGTAAAGGTGGATATTCGAGGGACCGGTGGCTCGGACGGAGCAATTCCGCCATGCGAGTACTCGGACAAGGAGCTCGACGACGCGGAGGAGATCATCCGGCAACTGGCCGCTCTCCCTGATTCGAACGGCAACGTTGGTATGTGGGGCGTGTCCTGGAGCGGCTTCAACTCGATTCAGGTAGCGATGCGGCGTCCACCAGCGCTGAAAGCCATTCTCGCAATGCACTCGTCCGACGACCTATTCTACGACGACCTGCATTACATCGACGGCATTTTGCACCTGGACCCTTACCACCTGTTTATCAATCACGAGTTGGGTTTGCCACGCACACCCGACTACAAGATTGATGAACGATACTTTGCCGATCGGTTCACGCAGAAACCATGGCTGTTTACCTACCTGAATAAGCAGGAGGATGGACAGTTCTGGCGCAGCAAGTCGTTGTGTCGGGACTATTCCGCCATCAACATTCCGGTCTATCTGATTGGCGGATTGCTCGATGGATACAGGGACACAGTAGTGCGAATGCTGTCCAAAATGTCCGTGCCTGTCAAAGCAGATCTTGGTCCAAACGAGCATTCCTGTCCCGATGACGGCACCGGTCCGAGCTATGAATGGCATGATGAGGCTGTTCGGTGGTTCAAACACTGGCTGGCAGGAGCGGACAATGGAATCGATCGGGAGACGAAAGGCAAGAAGCTGACCGTCTTCGTACGCTCTGGTCACAAACCAGATGCCACCATGTCTACCGCGCCCGGGCACTGGCGAGTCGAGTCCTGGCCGATTAAGAGAACGTTGTGGAAGAAGTTCTTCCCCCGTTCCGGCGGAGCCCTCAAGGGCACTGCCGCAAATCCTTCGGTCGACCGGCTGGAGCTCAGGGCTGGATCTGGTACCGCTTGTGGTTACTGGTGGGGTGACCTGACCGGCGACCAACGGGGGGAAGGACCTTATTCTTTGACCTACGACAGTGATGTCGTGGAGACTCCACTGGAGATTATCGGCTTTCCCAAGGTTCGTCTCAAGACGTCCAGCGACTCACCGTGGACCAACTGGGCGGTGCGCCTGGAAGATGTGGGACCGGACGGCTCTGTCGCCCACATCACAGGAAAAATGGTGAACGGCTCGCATCTTTCCGGCAGGCTGACGCCATCTCGTGTGGTGGCAGGAGTACAGTACGACATTGAGCTCGAACTCCACTTCAGCACCTGGACGTTCCAGCCCGGGCATCGAGTCCGGCTGTCCGTGTCGAATGCTCAACATCCGATTGCCTGGCCAAGCCGGGAGAAATCGACCATCGAGTTGCAGACCGGTTGTGCCGATACGGTACTCGAATTACCTGTCATTCCCAGTCGCTCGCGTAAGAAGCCAGCGTTCAACACGGAGATTGCTACCAAGCTGGATTGTCCGGACGGACAGACGGTGGCGGTGGCTGATGGCAAGCCTGAGTACGAGAAGTATGTGCAGCGTGATGAGGCAAACGGAACAACGACGTTTGTCCACAACACGCGCTCTGCCTATGAGATCAGGCAACGGCAGTTCGCGGTGGACGGTCACAGCGAGTGGACCGCGCGTGATCATGACCCTGCCTGGGCGACATACGTTGGTGAAATGACTACCAGCATTGACTCCGGTCGGCGGTTGATCAAGCTCAAGACCCGGATGAGTGTGGAATCGGATCAGGACAGCTTCCATCTTTCCTTTACTCGTGAGCTGTTGTTGAACGGCAAGCGGGTGAAGAAGCGAATCTGGAACGAATCGATTGCGCGCAAACACTGATAAAGACTGATTTCTAGCAGGGCACCTCTGCACAGCGGTGCCCTGCTTTTTTATTCGTTACCTGAGTAGTCCGCAACAGCTCTTGTTTTGCGTCAACAGTTCCGAAAGTGCGTTGGCGAACATCGTCCTATGGAACCAGCTTGTGTAGGGTGTTGCATTCACTGCCGACGAACTAAAAACGTCTTGGGGTGCCAGTTTTTGGCATATTTGTCAGTGACTATCGTATCTAGTACGAGGAGCGGTTTTAAAAAACAGACCGGCGGCGGGAGCTGCAGTAGCTCCCGCATTACATCGATTGGACACTAGTTACTCTTCTTTTCGAGTTGGTGTCATCGATGGCCTGCGCAGTGGATTTGCCTGAAACTACAATATCAGGATCTTAGGCTAAGCTGGACTGCTGAATATCGAAAGGACAACCGGTCGGCTCGTTCGAAGCACTGGATGCTATCAAAGCCCGCGGATACTGGACAGAACGACCTGTCTCGGGAATGGATAGGGGATCAGGTCGCTCAGTTGCTTCTTGAGAATAGCACCGCCCCTGGTTTCGCCGATCACACTGATCTCCAAACCGAATTCGTTGAGCGACTGTCGACCGTTGCAGCTTGGCCAGGGTTCGTCACTCTTGGGTGAATAAACTGCGATTGCCTCTATAAATTCATGTTGAGTTAAACCTGCATCCAGTGCGCGCTGCAGTGCACCTCCGGAGATGGCGTTGGCCATGGCTGTTTGTTCTGCGTGAATGGTCTGTGTGTAACTGCAGTTTTCGATGTTCGCGCCCGTGTAGATTTGTCCGTCGAAAGATAGGACAGCCGCGCCAACCGGATAGTTGGAATATGGACAATATGACAAACGGGATGCATTCTTCGCATGATGAGCCAGATTTCGCCATTTGTCGTCTTCAGTGCCGTGTGAAACATCGGCGCGGCACCATTTTGCTTCGTCCTCTGAATCAGCCGAAAGTGCAGCGTGTCTGGTACCGTTCGTCTCCTTAACCTTAGCCGCTGCCATTACATCTTCCATGTCGAAAGCGTGGGGAATGAGCTGTCTTAGCTCCTCGCAGCAAACGTTGCCGTGCTTGTCCTCTCCGACCACTTTCATGTCGAGTCCGAACTCGTTGAGCGATTGTCGGCAGTTACAGCAGGGCCAATTGCTTGTTCCTTTGAGAGTGAACACAGCAATAGCGGTTATGAACTCAAGCTGCGACAATCCTGCACGCAGGGCTCGCGCCAGAGCCCCACCCGAGATCGCTTTAGCCATTGCTGACTGTTCAGCATGAATGGTTTGTGTGTAACCGCAGTTTTCAATGTTGCAGCCAGTATAAATCTGCCCATCGAACGACAACAGCGCGGCACCCACAGGAAAGTTGGAATAGGGGCAGTACGCCAGGCTGGACGCCTGCTTGGCGTAATCGATCAGTTTCCTGAATTGGACTTCCGTTTCTGACTTGTTCATTGCTGCGTTCTCTGGCTCGTAATCGCAATGGGACTTTATCACACCCCATCACCTTAAGTCAGCCGGTAGCCGAACTCTGCACGTCCTCCAGCCAGGGCTCGGGTGGACGCGTGGGCTGAAAAAAGTTATGCCTTATTCTCGAATATCTCAAATTTATCCATATTCAAAAAGACCGGGTTGCCGGGAATCGTGAATTACCGTCATCGCCAGCGGTGCCGTAGGTTGGTGCGCAGGAAAACTATGACAAGTAGTAGAGGCGTGCGAAAAAAACGAGGGAGTGAGGTAGCATGCTCTTGGGGTGGGCATGCGTCTCACTCGCCTCGGTCGGTCTATGAAAAGTAGTGTGGCGGGTTGATACCTGGTGTGGTATCAACTGCCGGGGAAGGGTTTGCGTGGGCCGGAGTCAGGTTAACGCTTCAGCGTGTTAACTCCGAATCGTTCTACTGTGGCGACGAAGTCTCTGAAGAGTGCTTCCAGTTGTGCCTGGTTGTCGACGTCGATGTCACGACCGGCTGCCTGGTTCGGGTGTCCACCGCCGTGGTACTTCGCTGCCAGAGGACGCAGGTCGATGCGTTCGTCGACAGTTCGGAAGGACACATAGCCGTCGGCGCGGACAGCGCACATGTGGCGGCAGAAGTATCCTAGCTCGCCCATCACGCCGCGATGTACCTCAGGATCGGATTCTTCCAGCACGACGAAGACAGCATCACCGTTGGCGGCAACACGCATCTTTGCGTCCTGGAACGCCTTCAAGATGCGAATATCTTTTCGCACCATCAAGCGCTTCTGGTAGTCTGCCAGCAGCTCGTCTGTGAGCCCGTTTTGCACGAGCTTGTTCATGTACGTGAGGGCTGCGGCCGGATAATTATGCCGGAACCAGAAGGTGTCGGTGAGGATGGCGATCGCCAGAAGAGGCTCGCAAATGCCGAAACGATCGATGAGAAGGCAGGCAGCGGCAGGTGCGCGCTGAACATAGCTGTCCTCATTGTCGCAAGGCACTTCGCCTGCTGCGAGGTGGTGGTCGATGCGGTACCGCTTGATTCCTCGCGTGTCGAAGCCGTGGTTCAGACCGTCCACGAGCACGACCTCATCGGGTCGCCAGCCGGCGATCACCGCGTCGTATGCCGCTTGCAGATCCTTGGTGGTCAGGTCGTCGCGACACAGCGGAAGCGCCAACGGATGGATGTCGTCCTCGGCCAAGATCCAGTCGATCTGCCGATACATGGCGAGAGTTGGCAGCGTGTAGGCCTCGAGTCCCTGTTTGCGCAGGTAGTCGATTAGTACGGCCGTGCAGGCTACCGAGTCGCCGTCAACGGGCTGGGAGGGACCGACCACGAGCGTCTTTTGGGCCCACTTGCGATTAGTGTTGCTCGTCTTCCTCGAAAGCAGTCCCTGGATGCCTTCGAGGATCTTTCGTATGAAGTCCTTCATGGGTGTGAACCCTTAGCTCCTTGTCGTACTCCTGGGGAGGAGCCGCAGTTACTAGTAATAGTCAGCGTTCCAGGATCGGCTAAGTTGCCACTGTCTGGTATACGGCTTTGCTGACTTTGTGGTGCCGCCGTTGGCACCGGTTGAGGATGCTACCGCTTGCGGTGTCATCCGTTGACTTCCGCGAAGCTCTTGCACGCTGAGCAGATCAAAAAACAAATTGCCCGAGAAGGCGGATGGCTTTGGGCCATCCGACCTCTCGGGCCAATCGCGAACATCAGGCTAGCTTAGCGTGGGCAGACTAAGCGGCCAGACTTAGTCGTCCTTCGAACCGAAGAGGATCGAGGCGATGCGGAGGATGTATTCGAAGACGATGATGAAGTCGAGGAAGATGTCCACCGTCAGATCGATGGCGTTCTCCCAGTTGTCCTCAGACCTCGACAGCCGGAAGAAGTCGAAGATGAAGAAGCCCGAAAACAGCACGATGCCGGCGAACGAGAAGACCAGTTCAAAGCCGGTGGAGAACGAGACGAAGATGCCGACCAGGCTGATGACAATCAGGATCAGCAACCCTGCGAACAGGTACTTGCCCATGTTCGAGAAGTCGCGACCACTCAGTGCGCCGATGGCGCCGCAGGCGGCCATGATGCCGCCCGTCCCCAGGAAGGCCAGGAAGACAGTCTGCCAGCTAAGAATGGCGGCGTAGTTGGCGATCACGGGACCCATCATCATGCCGGTGATGAAGGTCCAGCCCGCGAGGACGAACAGCGCCAGTTCCTTGGAGACGCGGGAGGCGAGCTTGACACCGATCGCGCCGGCGAAGTACAGCACCACCAGCAGAATCATGGTGGCACCGCTGGTGATGCCAGAGCCGAGGTAGGTGCCCAGGGCCGCCAGGCCCATGGAGCCGGTGAGGAGGAGCGAGACCTTCGCGAGAAGTCCGCCCGTGCTAGATGCAGTTGCCGAGTTACTCATGTGTGATTCTCCGCTGACTTGTTGAGTGAAGGCAGAAGCGCCATAGCTCTGCCTCTTGAGGCCAACCGCATGGATACGGTCGGCTTAAACCTGAAGTCGACTGACCGTTTGAAAGCTCGTCGGAACGCCGGTTCGGTTACTTGACGATGACGGTTTTGGGACCGCCAGTGCCGGTAGGCGTGGGCTTGATCTCACCACTCATCAAGGCACCGAAGTCTTCGAACTTCGCCGTTCCACCAATCAACTGGCGGAACAGGTCGGCGTTTTCTTCGATGGTTTTGATCGTGGAGGGAAACTGATGGCAAGACCGGCGAACCGGTTGGAAAGCCAGTTCCAATCGCCGCAGGTAGGCAGCATCGAAAGAGACACCGTAGTGGCATCCCAGTCCGATGATGCAACCGTCTGCGAGCATGAAGCGTGACTCGATGGCAGTTTCGAGCAGCCTTTCGTTTCCGGTGCATTCGAAGAGGCTGGAGACGAAACCGTCCGCAGTCTTCTGGGCCTGCGCGAAAACTGCTTTGTTCTCGTCGACGAGGATTTTGGCAGCGGCAGTCACCGCAGCCTTCCACATTTCGGAGCGAATCTCCAGCTCATGCGAGCCGTGATCGCGGCACTCGCGCGCACGCTGTTGGGCGGCACGCACTGCGGCCTCACCACCCCTGGTGCTGACCATCGATTGACCGATGCCCTCGGCATGGTCGAAGTGGTCCGTTCGAAACAGGTCGAACAGCTCACCAGCCACCTTGTCGGCGATGCGGTGCGGGTCGACGGTGCTCAGTTGGAGTGTCGCGTCAGCGCCGAAGCGGCGGGCAAACTCCAGATCAGCAACGCTGCGCGCCATGACGAGAACCTTCTCGTTCGGATTGGCTGCCTTGATGATGGCCAGCACACCAAGAGCCATAGCGCCGGAACCAGCAATCACAGTCCATTCGTCCGATTGCGGTGTGACGATCTTGTTGCGCAGTTGCCAGGCTTGACGGCAAGCCGCCAGAGGTTCGACTAAGCTTGCCAGAACCGGCTCTTGTGCGAGCAAGTCAGGCAGCTTGTGACACCACTTTGCCGGCCAGATGAACTCGTCAGCCAAGCCGCCATCTTGCGGAGGTGTGCCCATATAGAGCGTCTTTGGGCAACAGTGATAACGCTCCTTTCTGCAGTTCGGGCACTCGCCGCATGGCAAGCCTGGTTCGACGGCAACCACGTCGCCGCGGGACAAACCGCTTACCTTGCTGCCTACACGCTTGACTCGGGCGACGAGTTCGTGACCGAGTCCGAGGGGCTTGTGTGGTCCCTTGTGACCTGGATGGATCGCTCCAGTGAGAAACATGTGTGTGTCTGAGGCGCACACACCGTTGGCCAAAAACTCGAGTTGAGCATCGGTCGCTCGCAGTCGAGGGAGAGAGAGTTGGACCAGGCGCATCTCTCTCTTTCCGGTGACTTCCCACCGGCGCAAATTCCGTCTTTTCGTCACTGTTCTATTTCCTTCTCTTCTCTAGACGCCTCGTTGAAACGGGGAAGGGGTTGGAGAGAAATGAACGTGCAGCCGTTTTATGGCAGCACAAAAAACGCCGTCATCGATTTTCGATTGCGGGCGCTGGGCGCTAATTCAGTTCAAACTGGTGTCGATCAGGCTCCCGCCAATCGCGTTTGCATAGCCTGCATGGCCTGTGCGTAGTCGCGCACATCCAGCCAGCCGCCTGGACTGACGAGTTTTCCTTCGTTTTCGATGCACCAACGATCGAGACCGCCTTGTCCGACGGCCAGGATAAAACCGCCTAGCTTGGCAGTTTCCTGAGCCAGCCCGACATCGCCCTTTGAATCGCCCGCGCAACCGACGATCTCGTAGCCATCTTCGTGTGCCAGTTTGACGAGGTCGCCTTTGCGAATCCCGTCGTTCTCATCATGGAAGAACTCCATTCGCACGAATTTGTCACCGTCGAAGACCAGCCGGTTACATACACGCGGCATGGTGATGCCGTGGAATTCCAGCATTGGATCGGCGATCTCGTGCGAACCGTTGGAGGCTGCCACGGCTGTCACTCCCATGGAGTTGAGCAGCTCGAGGAAGGGTTTGATGCCGGCGATGAGCTTGTGGTTGCTGCGCAGCCAGAGCTGTAACTCGCTCAGCGTTTTGGCGGTGAGCAGGTCGCGATACTCGGCATCCAAATGAGCACCATTCGTCATGGTGCCGTCGATCTTGAACGCTCGGTCGTAGCTTCTCCAGCGCTTCTCGCCAGAGTCGTCAACCGGACCGAACTGTTCGTTGAGAATAACCAGAATGTCGTCCCAGACCGTCCCGTCTAAATCAAACAGGAACAGACGTCGGGTACTACATCCAGCAAGAACATTCCGCCAGCTTTTCTGCCAGGCACTTGGGGTATTCAATCTGGCCTCCTACTGTAATGGTCATGCTCAAGAAAGGTGTAACGCTCTCCGAGCCTGAGTCGCAGACCAATCGTCGCGGTCATTTGACTCTCGAAGTTCCAGTCACGTGTGAGAGAAACAATACCACCAGACCCCTGAGAGGTAGTTCGGGTGGGTAAAGAGTTGTCTTTGATGACTGAGTGGGTTGTTGAGAAGACTAGAAGCAAAGTTTGGGTATGGACCGAGCTTAGATCGAAACAACTACGTAAGCAATCTTGGATAGGGAGAAATAGCGATGCGCAATATCCATTTCGAGCCTAATGGAATTGAGAAATATACCTGGGTCTCGAGTTTTTATCGGGGCTCGAAACCGCCGACTGAAGCCGACTTCAAGATGGCCTGATTATTTCTTGACATCTAATGTGAATATCGACATCAGAGAGAAAGAATAGGAATTTCGAAATACTACAAGTTATCTAATCATGATTGAAATAAGTAGCTAAGCTTCACGAGCTCTCTTGATACTGATATCATGCCTAGCTTTTTCTTTTTGAATATAGAGTTAGCAGAAGCTGAGCACAACAAGAGATGATAAGCGAGGCTTATCACTTCTGACTCAAAAAGGAAAACTCGAGAGTAAACAAACAGGTTGATAAGTCAGCTTATCAACCTGCGGTGAGCTTTGAAAAAATGCAGCGAAGTCACCGAAGCATTCGATGAGCCGATTCGCTTCTTATTACCACTCCGTCATTACTTTGATCTGGCTGCTCGCCTCTTTGTGCGCGCAATCCATGGCATCTTTCACACGCTCCCATGGGAAACGTTTGGTGATGAGCGGTTTGACGTCGATTCTTCCGGAGGAGATCAAGTCTATTGCGGTTGGATATGTGTTTCGATAGCGGAAAACGCCTTTGAACGTCAGCTCTTTTTGCGTGATGGCGTTCAAGTCCATCGGTACTTCAAGCTGACTGAAGAGACCGACAAACACGAGCGTGCCGCCCGGTTTTAGTGCTTCTACCGCGGTTCTTGCTGCCGAGCCTGCACCTGAGCACTCGATAACGACATCGAAACCCTTGCCATCGGTAATCTTGCTGACTTCGTCGAGAATCTCATCTCGATCGAATGATTTGATTGCATGAGTGGCACCGCAACTGAGGGCCATCTGAGTTCGATTGGCGTGCGTTTCGACTACGGCAATTATGCCTGCTCCAGCGGCTTTTGCGCAAAGAACGTTGACCAGGCCGATTGGTCCTGCACCAGTCACCAACACGCGAGAGCCCAGTCCGATATCTCCCTGTCTGGCAGCGTGAATGCCGACGGACAGCGGCTCGCACATAGCGCCTTCTTCGAAAGAGACATTATCGGGTAGTCTAAAAGCGAAGTTGGCGTTGTGTACGAAGTATTCGGCGAAGGTTCCGTGTACTGGTGGTGTGGCGAAGAATTTGATGCTCGGGCAGAGATTGTAGAGACCGACTTTGACGAAGTCGGTGCAACCGTGAGGAACTCCTGGCTCGAGTGCGACGCGATCTCCTTCCTTGAGATGCTTCACGTTTGCTCCCACTCGCGCTACTTCGCCCGCGGTCTCATGACCCAGGATCAAAGGCTCGTTAACGATGTAGGGACCGATTCGGCCTTCGAGATAGTAGTGGACATCGGAGCCACAAATCCCGACAGCTTTTGTTTTCACCAGGATCTCGTCTGGACCTGGCTCAGGAATGTCCACCTCTTTGATTCCAAACTCATTGGCTCTATCCAGTACCCCGGCTTTAACTCTCATTTTTCGATCCTCGCAATTTCTTTCCATGACCAAACAGTCGATCCCTTACCGTACGAGCAAGGTCTCAAAACTGTAGATGGCAGAATTATATATACTTCGCTCACCTTGATACATCGTAGAGCCCCCACTCGCCGGTGCTCGGGTTGCTCAGTTGCCGGGTGCGCTTTTCCTGACTGTAATGACGGTGCTTCAAGTTCCGTCAAGTTTGCTAATTGGGTGGCTAATCCGGCATCAGGCAGCCGAGGTTGTAATTATGAGAGAGCTGTGAGAGCCATGATCTAGTTAGATGGCCATAAGTTAGTAGAAGTAGTCTGGAAAAGAGCTATCTGGTTGCAATACTTTCGATCTTGTAAAATACACGCGTTTTTTTGAGTTTGTTCTTCCCGAAACACTTTCTGAACTAGCCAGCCAGTCTCATCACGCAATAACACGTTGAATGGCGTGTCGCTGAAGCTAGTTCTTGTGTCAAATGCTTCTTGGGCTCATGTTCTTCCAAGCTGTCACAGCGCGCGGGAGCGGGCTCTTGACTGACAGTGTGACAGGATCCGACGATTTTTCACCGGGTGAAGCTGCCTGTCGTGTGCAGCACTTTTCATTGACGAGATTGCTCAATGCGTGCAGAACAAGCACATATGCGCATGGTCAGTGAACATGTCTGGTGGAGAAATTTAGTTCGGCGACTGTTTCTACTGGTTGAACTCTCACAACCTCGCTCTCTTTTCGTGGAGAGCTGAAATTGGGGGACCATTTACTAAAACCGTCGAATAGAAACAGGGGGCAATGATGAAAAGCCGCATTGTTAAACGGCTGCTTAAGTGGACGCTCTATCCGTTCTTCCGACAATACATCCGGATGCCCGGCGAGAGCCATACTGGTCCTCTGCCGGGATTCACTCAAGAAGAGTTGGTGGTGGCGGAAAATAGCCGGCGACATGTGCAGGTTCTCGCGGTGGACATCGGAGAACGGAGCCGATACAACCCGGTTGCACAGGGTCGTTGCATCGACTACATCATCTCTCAGCTTGCTGAGTTGGGATACGAGATTTCCACGGAATCGTACACCTTGTCGACGGATGCCTCGATCAGCGTCCGGAACATCGTTGCCGACCTGCCCGGAGCCGACGAGGAAACCCTGGTGCTTGGTGCGCACTATGACACCGTCACTGGTTGCCCCGGGGCTGACGACAATGCTACCGGCGTTGCAGGATTGCTCGAACTGGCGAGAATGCTGAAGCGGTTGAAATTGCGGCGGAAAGTGCGTTTCGCCTTCTTCGGCAACGAAGAGGAGCGCGAAGTATGGAAGGATATGGGCAGCTATAAACACGCTTCCTTGAGCTCCGCGCGCAAGGATCGCATCATGGGTATGCTTTCTCTCGAGATGCTCGGCTACTTCTCTGATTTGCCGGACTCGCAGCTCTACCCGTTCCCGTTCAACCTGTTCTACCCGGAAACCGGAAACTTCATCGCTTTCGTCGGCAACAAGAAATCCAAAGACTTCGTGGCCAAGGTGGTCGGATTGTTCCGCGAGAACACGCCGATTCCTTCTGAAGGAGCTGCTCCTCCCGAGCGCTTCGCGGACATCGCCCGATCGGATCACTGGTCCTTCTGGCAGTTCGGCTGGCCGGCGTTGATGATTACTGACACTTCCAACTTCCGTTTCGTTCACCTGCACGGTTCGAATGACACCATCGACAAAGTTGATTTCAATCGCATGGCACGAGTAGTGGTCGGTGTTCGTGATGTAGTGCTGAAACTGGTTGGCACGGTTTAATTCATGGCTGATGGCGCGACCACATACCTCGTGGTTGCGCCATCGTCCATGGTGCCGAGGGTGCTCTGTGTTTTAGCTCGCTGTGACATTACTGGGAAGTATAGTAAACCTGCTCAGCATGCCAATGTCGGCAGCCTGACTTGATTTCAATCAAAGGTTGTTCGATTCGCCGAGAGCGTCAGGTCCGAAGGAGTCCGGCAACAGTTGTCCGAGCGTTGTGAATCTGGCAGATCTGTCTTCGCTGACCAGAACTATCTCCGTTGAGACACCGCCAAACTCTCGTATGAACTGTAATGATTCACCATCGACTGAATCATCAGTCGGTTTGTGTTTGTTTCGCTTCGCGGCTACAACGATTCGTGCAATTCGTTTGCACCCCGCTGTTACTGCTGCTGCTATAGCTGATCTTTCTGCCGAGATGCTGGCTGGATAGGACGCATTGTCTATTTGTACGCCGGGAAAATTGCCCTGCTCTCCGTTGGGCATGATACCAGTGACGATGGCAGCTCTGCGATCATGCGAATATGGGGCGTAGGCTTGCTCCATTAGCTGAACTATGTCCAGGACCAGTTCTCTGTCCACAGCGTTCAATTGGTCGTATTCCACGAGAGAGCCTGACGGTTGGGGAAGCAGGTCAGCGGCAAGAATCCGTTGAACGCTATCCTTGCCCATGATCGTCAGGACGATGGCATCCGGATGTGTGTATTGCAACAGGATTTGCCGACAAATTCCGCATGGAGACCCGCCTGGCGCCTTGCGACAAATTACCGCCACGTGAGTGATCGTTTTGAAACCTTCTTGAACTGCCGTGAAGACTGCATTCTGCTCCGCGCACATGGTGGCGGAGAACACATCGTTTTTTACGTTTCCACCCTGGAAGACTCTTTTTTTTCCTGCGGAGTTGACTGCAAGAATCGCCGCCCCGACAGGAAAGTGATCCCAGGCTCGAGTGGAGGCATCCCAGGCTGCTTCCACGAGCTCTTGCTCGGTGTCGGAGAGTTCGGCAAACTGAATGCGGGTTCCTAGAGTGGTATTCATGTATGAGCTGCGTAACTACTGCATGCTGATTTTACCAAATGCGCCCAAGTTGCTCGTCCTTTCAGGTCTGGATTTAAGTGGCGTGTTTCTTAACAGAGCGAATTTTTGCGGGCAGTTAAGTGGAGATATTGAGCCGATTGTTTCCAGCCCCGGGAAGCTTCAGCCCGTCAGGATGGAGACCTCAATGTTCCACTCGGTAGGCATTAAGGACTGTAGGATTCAATATCCTATTTGTTAACCACACAACGGATATTCACTTGAATTCTCTCTTCAATTCACCCTGTAATAAGAACATTACCTCTCTTTCATGGCGCAAAACCCTTGGTGTATGTGTAATAGCAGCATTTTTTCCTGATTAGGAACGACTAATCTTCAAGAGTTCGATGTGTAGTTTTTGTTCGAGCGTATCAGAAAAGAGAATCTCGCTATGCCAGCATGAAAGCATCTTTTGGCATTTTTCTGGATTCAGCGTACACCGAACAAAAACAACTCGAACAGTTTAAGTCCGCTCACACTCTTCATGAGTTGAGAGCGCACAGCTTGGCGCAATAACCGGCAAATTCGCGATTCGCTATTGCCCGTACGAGGAATTGGAACTCCATTTCTTCAATGCGTTCGCCCATTGCTTGAGTGGACCACAAAGTACCGGTCCTCACCTACTTTCAAGAAAAGGACACTTCGATGCTCGTAACTGTTCTGTTCATCGGCTTGATCGTCGGTCCCATCGTCGGATTCCTCTCCGGGCTGTGGGGAACCGCTGTCTACACAACCGAATCCAAGATCAAGCTCCACGCCGGCTTCGTCGGATGGTTCCTGGCTGGTGTCGTCGGGCTGATCGTGAGCGCCTTCACGGTTCACAACGCCTTCAAGCAGACACTCTACATCGATTTCTTCGGCATTCATGTCTATGGTGTCGTGCTTGGTGCCTGGTTCTCCTGCGTGTTCGGTGCGATCTCCGGGGTGGTCAGCGCCAAAATCCTGGCTGCTCAGGAGAAGTAACCAACTAATAACGCGAAGGGAAAGCTAATGAATCCATTAGCAGGATTGTTTGCGCTTCTCGTATTCGTCGGTCTGCCCGTCTTGGTACTGGCAATCGCCGCGTACCTTTCGACGCACGATGGCAAACGACCGTTTCGTTTTCACGTATGGCAGATGCTGGGAGTGCCATTTCGGGCATTGATACCCAGTTTTCTGGCACGTATTCTCAGA
>CAYTDR010000092.1:0-7089 GCA_964436185.1 uncultured Candidatus Obscuribacterales bacterium
AGTCGACTGCGCGCGTCCAAAAGTTGATTGAATGACTCGACTCGCTCATCACCTTGCCACAATATGTCAGACAGTTGAACTTGCGTCGATACCGCTGGTTCAGAAAGCCGACCAGGGCATTTGTCGCACATCAGCAGGGCTTTCTTTCGCAGCTCTATACGGTATTTGATGTCGTCTGTCTTCAAGAATATGGAAGCCATATTAAGTTGATGTGCGGCCATGACCATGTCACTGTCCCCGACCAGGGGAGCCGCTTTTTCGGCGTTACGAGCACATTGCTCCGCATTTCCGCGACCCATCTCGCTTTGCGCGATGCGCATGTAGCAATAACCTCGCCATGCATTTACCAGAGCAGAAGTTTGCGTGGGCAATGCTTTCAGGGCTTTCTCAAATGATTCGAAGGCAGTCTTGAAATCTTTCTTCTCCAGGCATTTGTCACCCTTGTTGATATGATTGATAAATTCTGCTCCCAGTGCGATCAATTCGTCTTTGCGAGCGGCATCATGCGCCCTGTAGTATTGTTCTGACTCTTTGCCTTTACCCAGGTCAGTGAGATAAGCCGCCAACCAGGCATTTATGCGTCGTTCCTTAAGTGGCTCCGGCTGCTCGATCTTGTAGATAGCGATAACTGTACCGGCACAGTCCAGAGCGTTTTTTTCGTCTCCGAGATCTGCAAGGCACAGAGCGCGCACATAGAGAACATCTGCTTGTTCTTGAGTGCCTGGTTTGGCGAGCGCTTCGGCACGGTTGAGCGCCTTTAAGGCCTTTTTGAACTGTTTGGCACGCCTCAGTGCGACCGCTTCCTCGGTAATCTCTTCAACTCTCAATTTAGTGGTGCTATCTAACACTTCCGACTTTCGATTCTCGACGTATGTGTCCAGACCAGTGTAGAGCGCTTTCTCCGAGTCCGGGCTATTCGTCAAGTCCGTCAGGGGCGCGGACCGAGGAGCAGAACGAAAGTTGCCGAGGACGAAGAAAAGAACTGCCACCGCCGCTAGTGCGAGGCACGTGACTGTAGTCAGGAGAAAACCGCGGGAATCTACAGGATTCATCAGGCTTAGCGGTTTGCTAGCCGGCAGCACTCTGCTCAGCCCGATGGCCGATTCACTGTAGTCCGGAGTATTATTCAGCACCATGTCAATGGCGGCAGCCAGCTCGTTCATACTCTGGTAGCGGTCCTCTGGCTCCTTTGCCAGACACTTCGCCGCTATAGAGTAGGCCTCGTCGAATAGCTCCTCGCCTGCGAGTGCAGAAAATTGGGGAATGTCTGCCGTGGCATGCTTCTCCAGGAGGTCGAGGACAGATTCCCCGTTGAATGGTGGCCTGCCGGAGAGCATCTCATAGAAAACGCAGCCCAGCGAGTAGATGTCGCTACGAGCATCGAACGTTCGCCCAAGCACCTGATCTGGTGACATGTAAGGCGGTGTTCCCACTACGGTTTTTCCCTGGAAGAGCCTCGATTCATCTGTTGATAGCTCAGCAAGCGCCACTCCAAAGTCAAACACCTGCACATCAGTTTCTCTTCCCAATGCATCTCCATCCGCGATTAGAATATTGTCGGGTTTGAGGTCTCGATGAAAAACGCCCTTAGAGTGGGCATATGAAAGTGGAGCGCAGAGCTTGTGGATTATCGTCAAAGCCAGTCGCGGCTCCAGTCTCCGGCGCTCTTGCAGCAAACGAGCAAGAGTGCGTCCTGGGCGATATGGCATCACCATATATGGTTTCGACTGACCGGTGATACCAAAATCGAGAACGTTGATTATATTGCTGTGTTTCAATGAGCTTACGAGTTTAGCTTCGCGGTGAAACGAGACCAGACTGTCTGAATCACCGGAGTGCAAGACCTTTATAGCTACTCTTGCATCCAGCTTCTTATCCTGGCATAGATAGACTTTTCCAGTCATCCCCGCACCTAACAAGGCTACAGGCACGTAACGTTCGATCGGAAATTCCCTTTCAGACAGCTCCAGCGTTCCGGTTTGCGGTGATTGGTCATCGAGTGAAGTTGAATAGTCGACATTGTCCACTGCGAGAGGATCTTTCAGAGTGCATTGGCAGTTATGCTCGGAGAAGAGCCATTGTGTCAAACTACCTACATTTCCACTGCCAATACGGCGTCCGCAGCGACGGCACAGCGATACCTTTAAACCGTCATCTTGTCTGGTATCAGTTAGTCCGCATTGACAGGTGTCTACGAATCGAGTTATGAAACCATCTCCTTGCTTGGCTGGTGGTTTCATGCAAGTCGGGCAGTTGGCGCTTTCCGATTGGCTCATCTGTCTGCGTTCAATCCGCTGGTCCTTAGCTCATCTCATCTCTTCTCTTATATTACTCCCTTAAACCCTGCTGGGCAGCGATGTCTGCCAATCTCTGCTCTTCTTCCTTTATCCTCTGCGGCAGTTTCACAAACATCTCATCGCGGAACTGATCTTTGGGTCTCTTTCTCAACCGCTTCAGTGCATCCTTGCACACGTCTCGCGCTGCTGCAAAGTCACCGGAAGCCGTGCAGGAGTTCGCCAGTTGCAACATCGTTGATATCGTCGGCTCAGAATGGCGGCTGATGGCATTCTCGCATAGTCTAAGCGCCAGTGTCTTCAACTCACGACCGTACTTCGGATTGCCTTTGTCTTCGTAGTGACTTGCAACCGTGTTGAGATTTCCGGCTAACTGAATTCGGTCAGTGTCGAACACAATTGGACCACCCAATTTCGCATAACTGACCGCTGCGGCATCGTCACCCAGTAACAGATTTAAGCTGGTGAGACGCATGTATACGTAACCTAACCAAACCGGAGGCGCACCAGGAGGGAAGGTTTTGGCCGCTTCCTCGTACGCTTGCTTTGCTTTCGGCAGTTGATTTTCATTGATAAATCTGTCTCCGTCGAAGACGTGCTGAGCAAATTTGGGGCCGATTATCCTCAGCTCGTTATTCTTGAGCTGGTCGCCCAGGGCTATATATTGCATTGCTTTCGGATGCTGTTTCGTGTCGAGAAGCAGCCCGCTCAACCAGTAAACAACACAAGTCGATCTTCCCTGCCGATACTTACCTCCGTAGATAACCAGTGCTTCCTTCGCTTTAGCTTCGGCCTCGTCGTTGCTACCAAGATTGGCAAGCAATTTTGCTTGCTGAAACAGTACCTCTGCGCGTTCCGCTGATCCCGGTCGAGATAGGTCTTCTGCCTCGCTGAGGACTTTTTCGGCTTTGCCAAATTGATTTGATTGCGAATATTTTTGGGCAGTCTGCATCATCTCGTAAATTGCTTTATTGGTGCGAGCGCTGTTGCGACGCATCTCTTCCAGTCCTTCGAGGGCGTGAAAGTTGTTGAAGTCTGCGCTGGTAGCGCCAATTTTCGCAGGCCTCTCTGTGGGACTCTGGTTAAACGCTCGAAGACCCATGAAAAGGCAGACAGATGCCACCAGTATAAGTAAAAGGGCGCTAGTCATCACTATCTGTGCGGTTCTGTTTTCCTTCCGCGCTTGGATGCGAGACATTATGCGGCTGCCGACAGATCCTAGAGTAACCGACCACTGGCTCAACATCGAGTTCCCCAACGCATAGTCGAGTGCTTCGCCCAACTCATCCATGCTCTGGTACCTGTCCTGAGGCTCCTTCTCCAGGCACGATCGAATGATTACATCTGCTCCCTCCGTCATCTCATCATGAATAATCGGCAGGGAAGGCACCGCAGCTGATGCATGCTTTTCCAGAATCTCAAACACCGAGTCTCCCTGAAAAGGAGGATGACCAGCGATAAGTTCGAAGAGGACGCAACCGAGCGAGTAGACATCACTTCGGGCGTCGAACTTGCGACCGAGTACTTGATCCGGTGACATGTATGGTGGCGTGCCCACCATTGTATTTCCCTGTGAGACCCTTGCTTCTTCAAGAGAAAGCGGTGCCAGGGCAATTCCGAAGTCGAATAAATATACATCGGCTTCTTCCAGGTTCGAGTTGGTCCCTGCTATGAGGATGTTGTCCGGTTTGAGATCCCGATGGAAAACTCCCTTTTCGTGGGCGTAAGCGAGTGCTGAAGCGATCTTACGGACGATGGCAAGAGCAGCGTGAGCGTCGAGCTGACCTCGTTCTTCCAGCAGTCCGGATAATGTGACGCCCGGGCGATAGGGCATCACCATATATGGTTTGCCTGTTTCTGTTACTCCAAAGTCAAGAACATTGATAATGTGACTGTGACTGAGCGTGCTTAATAGCTTGGCTTCTCGATGAAAAGATACGAGGCTGGCGTGGTCAACGACGTGCAGCACCTTTATTGCCACGTTCATGTCCAGAATCTTGTCTCTGCAAAGGAAAACACTTCCCGACATTCCCTGTCCAAGAACTCGGAACGGTCTGTATCGCTCGATCGGGAATTCGTCGGCTGGAAGCTCGAGTTCTGCGCTTTCATCCTCAGCTTCTTCCTCGACATTCTGCTCTTTGACTTGAAGCTCTCTAGCGCTGTCGAGGCTTTCCCTCAGTTCCGGTACTTCACATTTGCAGGTAGTATCCGCGAAAAGCCACCTTGTAAAACTGCCAACAGCATCAGTGTTTATACGTTTTGAGCAAATCTTGCACCACTTGAAGCGGACTTGACTCTCCTCGAGTGGGGCGACGATTTCATTACAGTGACAGCAGTCGATGAAGCTCGTGATGAAACCGTCTCCATCTTTGGCTCGCGGCTTCAAGCAGGTAGGGCATTCGGTCTTTGATTTACTCATCTGTTTAGCGGAAGAAACAGCCAGCAGTTGCGATACAGGATTTATTCCCCCTTTCCGCTTCGCCGACGCAGGTTCTATCTATGATCTCTATCAGTACCTGCTGGCAACCCTGTTCTCAGGAAAGACTTGAACACGAAGCTTCTATCTCGGTTGCCAGATTGCTGACGTCATTATTCAAAGGAACCATGTGTTGTCTGACCTGAATCATTCAGATTGGGCGGGAACGTATGCATACAAGAATAGAATGACTATTCAGCGACTGGAGAAAGACAAAGTGCAGCGAGATCTGTTTTCACCTCGAATGCCGATGCATATCTGCGATCCAGTCGTTGCTGCGTACATTTAGCCACGAGCTCGTTTAGCCCCTCTGAAACTTCGGATATCTTCTCTTTTGGTCGGGCGACAGAAATCGGCTCCGGCTCTTCCCCAGTGAGCAGGTAATATAGCGAACAACCCATAGCGTATAGATCACTCTGGGGACAACTCTCTCCGCGGAACTGTTCCGGGGGAATATAGCTATGCTTTCCCACAACGCTCTGTGTCGCATCCTCTGACTCCAACTGTTTTGCCACGTTGAAATCTATGAGTGTGAGCATGGAATCATCGCAAATCATGAGATTGTCCGGCGTAAAATCACGATGCACTATCGGTGGTGTGCGGCTGTGAATATAATCGAGAATGTCGCACATGCTCAATGCTAATTTGATAACTTTTTGTTCTGCCAGAGGCCCTGTCGTTTTTACGATGGCCTGGAGTGAGCTGCCCTCAATCAGATTTTGAACGAGATAGGCTCGTCTTCCAGCACAAACCAATTCATGACACTTCACGACCTGAGGGTGATCGAGACCCTGGAGCAGAAGTGCTTCTTGCTCGATTCGTCGCAGTGCTTGAATAGTCACTTCTCGACCGCCGGTTACAGGCAAAACAAATTCCTTGAGCACCACTAGCGGAGCGGGCTTATTCTTCGCCTCTTGGAGTTCAAGGGTTTTCGTCGTTCCGTGGTGCTGCTTCACCGCAGGGTTCTCGTACCTGATTGCATTTAATGGTGCGCCATCGTTGGCGGTATCACTCGTTGGATGCATGGGTAGGGCACCGAGTTCTGATTTATCCACATCATTGTGGTTCGAATCGACAAACTGCAAGTCCGTGGCAACATATGTAATTGCCTGTCCGCCGGAACCGATGCGTCTTTCGATGCGAAAGCGTTGAGCAATAATATCGCCTGGCTCCGCCGCATCCAGTCGATCACAGCCGATTTTTAATTGATTTAGCCAGAGCTCTGTGAACTGATTATCCTGCTGGCCGATAAAGGTGTCTATCGAAGGATCGAGTTTCCCTGGATCTAGCTGACTCTTGAGAGCATCGATGATAGAGGCGCTGTCACGTTCTCGACAGAGCTTGGTGTCGTAAAATACAAAGTTCCATTGCTCTCGGCTTTTGCTTGATTTGAACGGCGCCGTGTAGATATCCACCGATGCAAGACGCAGTAATCCAGTTTTACGGCTGAGAAGCATGCTGCGCGAAACGGTGATTCTCAGCAGGTTCTGCTTCATTCCATCAAGGAAATTGGATTTTTCGGACACGCTTGCGGAATCAATTGCCTTCCACGGAATTATTACGGATGACTTTCTGCCAAAGTAAAAAAGCCAGTGTAGCCGCATTCCCTCGGGCCCAAACTCCAAGTGAGTCGGCATTCTGAGCTGCTCAAAGACTATACACAGACAAACCGCGATAAGCATCAGTACAAAGGTAGTTGGCAAGTTTCCTATGTGACCTAAACACTCGACAAATGTCATCAAATATGCGACTTGAGCTACAAGGTGCACGATGACCTGCCAAAGAAGCATCACCAGTATGAATCGAATGAATAGTGACTTTCGCGCCGCCCTCGACATGTTGGCACGGTGATCTTTGAATATCACCATGGATCGCCGCGAGCCGTATGGTACCGTCAGAGTGTCATCCGACGTTTCAGGCAATCGCGCTTGTTCGAACAGTGAGAAACCGATGAGTTTCAAGTCAGCGCTCCTGAGAGTCAAGGATTTGTTTTATTGACTCCATGCTCTCATGTCGGTCGGCGACCTCTAGTTGGGTGCATCTTTCCACGATATTAGAGAGCGACTGTGGAATTCCTGAGCTACTATCCAGCGTGCTTGTCGACAAAGCTACAGGATCTCTGCCCATCAACATGAAGAATATCGTAGCACCGAAAGAGTACTGATCGCTTGCCGGCTGTGCTTTCCCTCTGAATTGCTCAGGTGCGATATAGGCCTTTTTCCCGATCGTTGTTCCTGTTGCCAGACCGACAAACTCGTTGGCAGCGCCGAAGTCTATAACGAAAACTTCGCCGTCATCTCTGACCATAATGTTGTCCGG
>CAYTDR010000092.1:7099-9887 GCA_964436185.1 uncultured Candidatus Obscuribacterales bacterium
TGCACCACTGGCGGTTTCTGCTCATTCAGATATGAGACGATGTCGGCAAGTCGACTTGCAACAGCTAATGCCCTGATGGGTGTAAATTGCGACGTTCCAGCAACATGGCGGAGAGTTCTTCCTTGAATATGCTCGAGAACCAAATAATCTCGTCCGGATTCTACAAAGCAATCTAGAATTTTGACGATTTGCTCATGGTTCAATGCGGCTAAAATCCGCACCTCGCGTTGAAACAGTTCTCGCGCCTTGTCCTTCAGCTCATCGGCCATGTCTGGCGGTAAAACCAATTCTTTCAGGACGAAGGTCTCTTTTCTGTTTCGAAGTTCGACGAGATAAACGGCTGACAGCCCACCGGTGGCTAGTTCCGAGACAATTTTGATTTTGCCGGATTGCAGTGTATGGCCAGAGGGCAGCGGCATAAAGTTGGTGCTTGCATGACGCATCGCGATATCATCGTTCCACAACTCGGTGTAAGAAGAGGTGTTAATTCTTGTGAGCGCTTCTTCTCTGGCTTTGATTGCGGCACTGCCGAATTTTGTTAGTGGAACAAATTCCGCCAGTATTTTAAACAATGCGACTCTGTTCTCCACACCGAGCCTTGTTAAGTTGATTTCGGCTACTCCTCCGGACGAGAAATCGATGTACAGCTTGACTCCCTGTTTTACCTTGAAATCGTCTTCCGTCTCCCACCGGCTCTTCTTTGCCAATTTAGCAAAAACTACATCAACGGACTGCACATCACTCCACTCTCTAAATGAGCGATAAAGCAGAGCTGTTTTCCAATATTCCGAGAATACGATGCCATCATAATTTAGTGAAAGAGATGCGGGTTCTACAACCTTTCTTGCATTCCAGGCCAGCAGAGCGGCTACCCAGCAGAAAAATCCACCAACAACCAAGATTATAGGAAAGAGCGTGCTGTGATTTGCTTGTTGCCCGATTGCATAGCAAATGATGAGGCCTCCGAGCAAACAAATGGCGGCTCCACGATAGTCTGTTTTTAGAAGCTCATAGCAGATCGTCGTTGTATCTCTAGATGCCGGCCCCGGTTCCGGCCTTTTAAGGTGTTCTCTCTCCCCGTTTGTTATCGCGCTGCCCGTTGTTGTTATCAGGTTTTGGAAAGAACTTTGATCGTCGCTCCCAATAGCTTTCGGTCTGAATGAATTGGCAGGTTCCTCAGCCTTTAGGCTCAGGTCGGACTCCTCCACATTCGGTACCGGTGGATTGTTTTGCACGAACGTCTAGTAGTAGTAAGGGCGACAATCTCCATTTAACAATGTTTCAATGGGCGTGCCTAGGTTGCCGCACGCAAACGTCCAGGTTGTTCAAGCTCACATGCCTGAAGGCGTCTGTGCAATGTGGTTCTTCGACAATCTCTTCAACCGACGCCGCATTGACCCGTTGGCTAATTTGCGGACGATTCTTAAGCACAAGAAGAACGGAAGAGTTTAACTAACGACTACCTTTGACGAAAGGATTCTCCTTCTTCTCCGTCCAAATAGTCGTGTCCGGTCCATGTCCGGGGACCACTCTTGTACTGTCATCCAACGAAAAGAGTCGCGTCGAGATTGATTTCACGATCTCATCGAAAGATCCACCCCACAGATCGGTGCGACCGATACTTCTATTGAAGAGTGTGTCGCCGGCGAAGAGAACGCTCTCCTGATCCTGGATCGAGAAGCACAAACTTCCTGGAGTGTGACCTGGAGTATGAATCACTGATGTGTTCAAGTTCCCAATCTTGATCCCTTCTTCGTCGTCGAGATAGTGATCGATCGGCAGCGGATCGGTGGCCGTGAAGCCGAACATCCCGCACTGTTTTTGCAGATTGTCGTACAACCATTGATCTTCTTTGTGCAGACAAATCTGGGCACCGGTCTTTTCCTTCATCGATCGGCTGCCCATCTCGTGATCGAAGTGGGCGTGCGTATGAAGAAGGTATTTGACTTTCAGTCCATGCTTTTCAAGGACTTCCATGATCAAGTCGGTGTCGCCACCAGGATCGATCACGCAAGCTTCTCCGGTCTCGGTGCAGCCGACCACCGAACAATTGCAATGGAGGGGACCAACTGTAAAACTCTCTACTACCAGCATTACTCGAACATCTCGCTAACGGAGCTATCATCATGAATCCTGGCAATAGCTTCTCCGAGCAGCCTGGCAACGCTGAGTTGAACAATCTTTTCAGAGATTTGTCCTTTCTCGTGAGGAATTGAATTGGTGACAATCAGGCGCTTGATGCATGATTTATCGATGCGCTCGTTCGCCGGTCCTGAGAGAACGGCGTGAGTAGCGCAAGCATAGACCTCGCGCGCGCCTTCTTTCATCAGAAGATCGGCACCCTTGATCATGGTTCCTGCTGTATCGATCATGTCATCGACCATGATCGCCACTTTGTCCTTCACATCGCCGACGACGTGCATGACTTCGGCAACATTGTGTTGGCTTCTTCGTTTGTCGATAATTGCGATGGGCGCGTCGTTGAGTTTCTTCGCGTAGGCTCTCGTTCTCGTCACGCCGCCGACATCAGGACTGACGAGGACGATATCGTCGAGACTCATGCCGCGAATGTAGTCCAGCAAAACTGGGCTGGCATAGAGGTGATCGACAAGGATGTTAAAGAATCCCATGATCTGCGGAGCATGAAGATCGAGGGCGACAACCCGTTGGGCGCCCGCCGTGGTCAGCAAATCCGCCACCAACTTGGCTGTAATCGCTTCGCGTCCTGCGGCTTTTCGATCCTGTCTGCCGTAACCATAATATGGAATTACGACTGTGATTCGCCCTG
>CAYTDR010000092.1:9897-14015 GCA_964436185.1 uncultured Candidatus Obscuribacterales bacterium
CTCTCTTCAAAGCATCGAGCAAGATCAAAAGTTCCATCAGATTTTCATTCACAGGAGTGCAGGTCGGCTGAATGACAAAGCAGTCATTGCCTCTCACACTGTCCTGTACTTGAACATAAATCTCGCCATCGGAGAACGGCGAGATTCTGATTGGTGTAATATTCAGCCCCATATACTCAGCCACTTCTCTGGCGAGTTCAGGATTGGCAGTTCCCGACAAGATCATGAGCTCGGTCTTGCCACCACCCATGTGCATACGTTGCCGCGCCGGCATTTGTGCAACCAAGAGCCGAATCCTCCAAGTAAATAAGCGATTCCAGGCTAATTGTAATTGAGATTTGCTTTTCTATAAAGCGAATTCTCGAATCATTAAGGGCGGTGAAATGGCAATTCTCCAGTCAGGGACAGGTTTAGAGCCCCCGCAATGGAGCACTTTACATGGAGATAAGAGAGACCTCCCTGGGCATACACCGCATATGGAGGACGCAAAGGAGCGTCCGCAGAAAATTCGATGGTCGAGCCTTCGACGAAGGTTCCACCCGCCATAATTATCTGATCTTCGTAGCCGGGCATGTGGGCAGGCTCCGGATCCACGTGTGCATCGACCGGTGAGAAGCGCTGTAATGCTCGACAAAAATTGATCAGACGCTCGGGAGAACCTAATTCGATCGACTGAATAATGTCAAAACGCGTCTCGCCTGGGCGCGGTGATACTCGAAAGCCCAGTTCCTCAAAGACGGACGCCATTAGATGTGCGCCCTTCACGGCTGAGGCGACAACGGTAGGGGCCATGAACAAGCCCTGGTAGAGCAGCCGGCCCTGTCCGTAGTTGTGTCCGATGTGGCCGGCGACGCCAGGCGCGGTCAGCCGGCTCAATGAAGCCTCGACACATTCGCGGCGGCCGGCGATGTATGCGCCACAGATAGCCAGTCCACCGCCGGGGTTCTTAATCATGGACCCGACGATTAAATCGGCGCCATAGGCGGTTGGTTCATCCCGCTCGACGAACTCACCATAACAGTTGTCGACCAGGACAATTGCTCCCGGGTCGCGTGACCGTACAGCGTCAATCATTCTTTTGATCTCGGAATTACCGTATGTCCTTCGACTCATGCTGTATCCGCGCGACTTTTGGATATGGTACATACGAGCCGGACGCACCTGGTCGATCATCGCCTCGAGCGCGGCCTGGTCGGCGAGGGCATCCGCCATGTCGATCTGTGTATAGCTGGCGCCAATATTGGTGACGGAACCAGGAGCATTGCCGGTGATGCCGACTACCGGCTGGAGCGTATCATAAGGAAGCCCGGTGAGGCTGACCATCTTATCGCCTGGACGCAAATTACCCAGAATGCCGCAGGCAAGCGCATGGGTTCCGGAGACAAACTGCATACGAAGGCATGCCGCCTCTGCGTCAGCCAGTTGTGCGAAGAGCTTATCCAGAGTGTCTCTTCCTGCATCATCGATGGCGTAGCCAGTGCGGGTGTTGAAGAACTCCTCGGTGACGCGATTTTCGCGAAAGGTCAAGAGGAGCCTACGCTGGTTGTGAAAAGCAATCTCGTCCACTTCGCCGAAGGTGTCGAGAAGCTTTTTTTCGCTCGATTGAATCAGTTCGTCTGCGCTGAAGGACATCTGTCGAAGTAACCTATGAATACCGGAAAGCTCTAAGGATACTACGTTTTTAAGCTATCGCAATCTCGCTCAGTCCTGTGGACTGTCGGATGGCGCTGTCGGTTTTATATATGAATCAGCAATTTTATAACCCCATCCTCTCGATGTCTCGATTAAGGATGGATGACCTGCCTGTTCAAGTTTACGGCGCAGGCGACTCATGCAAGTTCTGAGTGCTTCGTGTCCGACTTCGTGATATGAGTTCCAGACGTGGTCGAGCAGTTTCTCCGCCGTGAAGTACGTTTGCGGATGACGCATGAGAAACTCGATCAATTCAAACTCTTTAGGTAACAGTTTGACTCGCTTGTTGTCACCAAATACAATACTACGATCGTTGTATTCAAGACTCACCTGTCCGAGCAATCTCTCGGTGTCGAACAGATTGCTGGAGCGCCGCAATAATGCTCGCACCCTGGCTCGAAGCTCGCGCAGGTGAAAAGGTTTCGTCAGATAATCATCCGCACCGCACTCGAGACCAGTCTCTTTATCGACGACATCAGACTTTTGAGTGAGCATCAGAATTGGTGTCTTGCCGCCTCGAATGCGAAAGCTCTCGCAGATCTGGGTGCCGGCCATGCTCGGCAACTGCCAATCGACGATTGCCAGATCGAAGCCCTTCCCTTTGAGCAACTCCAGCCCTTCGAGACCGTCATGAACGACCTCCGGACGATGACCTTCGGCCTCGAGAAACTCAGCGAGCTCCGATGCCATCATTGGATCATCTTCAATTACGAGGACCTTTGCCACTGGTTAACGCTCCCCTATCGGTAGGAATATACCTCTCCGGCAGGCACTCTAACCTTTTGGCAGTGTTTACTGGGTCTCGGGGACAGGTTCGATTAGGAGCAGCGCCTTGCGTTCGCTGATAAAATCGCGCCGCTTTGCCGCGCTCGTATAGACCAGGTAACTTCCGGTTTCGGCTAACGAATAGTCCGAGGCATCCGTCGTTCTTAGAGCCTGCTCCGCAGATGGTGCCGGTCTAAGCACTGTTCTTCCTGGTCAAAGGAAACGGTATGGCTACTCCGAACTTTGCGGCAAGGGTTGAGGACAGCTTCTTACAGGCAGCCGGCTGGGAATCCTTCGTATCTAATATAGACAACACTTCATGGACTACAGCCGATTCAATGGGTGTTTTTGCATAATCAGAAAGGTGAACCCTGGTTCTAACGCTGCTTATCGGGTTTATCGGGCGATTGTCAAGCATAGGAAATTCGATCGTCGTTTCATCAACACCGATCGATTGGTCTCCGACGATAGTCAGAGCAGGTAGCGTGCTAGCCGATTGCCACATCATTTCGAACCTCATTCGTTCAACGCTTGTGGTATCAGACTAGTCGAATGACTTGACCGACTCCTGGCTATGTCTGACCAAATTCTGGCTAAACAGACGAAGGCAGAACACAACCCGAGCTACCAGGCAAGCCTCCAGGACGGAATGTGATGGCAAGAACTATCGTCTTGTTCTTGCAGGCCTGGTTGCAAGCCAATCGTAGAAGTGGGAGCGTTCTCCATGTAAGTGCCTGTCTCCAAGCAGCTGTCGGATCTGCGCCAGTGAAAAACCGCTGTCGTATAAAACTGCTGCAACATCTATTTCTTTCATGGCTTGGGCTAACGCATCCGGATCCCTATATTGGCGTGCCAGATCCCTATATTGTAAGGATTGTCTAAACTCCGCTGTTGTCGGCGCCAGTTGCGTTCCAATACGCTGGTAGCCATGGACTAGACGTTCCTCGAAAGCGATCATGGCCATTCGTCCCAAAATGAGCCGACCACTAACGCTTGCACGCAGCTGTTCCATCAATGCTGTCTCGCTGGCTGTCGGTCTATTATCACCAGTGGTCGAGCCACGACGCAAAGGAAAACTTCTGCCGTTTGGCAAAACAATCATAACCTCCGGCATGGTGGCCGTATTGTTGCCCACTCTGTCCACGGGCGTCCGCAGCTGCCCAAAGCGATCCATAGCCGTGACGAGCTCTTGAAGCCGAGCGGGGTTTTGCAAATCGGACAGATTGATTCGAAGCTCAGGCGCCGCAGACCATACATCGGTAATGTGATCGTAGCCGTGACTGGCTTCAGCAAGCGCTCTCGTGTAGTCACCTCGCGCCAGCACATCTACGAACGCTTGTAGATGGCGGGCTTCATTATGACGAGGAGCTTGCGCCGAGGTCTCAAGAGCATGTTCGCCGCCTGTGGGAAATAGTCCGGGTTCGATCGACGAGATTGGCGATGCCGGCAGCTCAGCCGCTCGTGCCACTATATGGTCTGCGCCCCGAGGCAGATGTTCTCTCAACCACTGGCGGCCTTCAGCAGTATGCATATGATGCTGCAGTACTCTCTCGTAGGCGGCTCTGACTGCCGGCGTTTGCAAAAGCATGGCAGTCAATGTGCTGTTACTCAAAGATCCGTCAGTAAACGACAGCCGAATAGCCTCAACAGTCGAAGGGGAG
>CAYTDR010000093.1:0-14008 GCA_964436185.1 uncultured Candidatus Obscuribacterales bacterium
CAGAAGGTTCTTGACTAGCAAATGAGCATAGATACTGTGGTCGCGATAGTTGCAATTGTGTTGGCGCTTGGCTTTGATTTCGTCAACGGCTTTCATGATACGGCAAATGCTGTCGCTACCGTCATTTACACGAAAGCGCTCAAGCCCGGTGTGGCTATCGTAACTTCCGGAATTCTCAATCTCCTCGGCGCTCTTTTAGTCGGCACGGCCGTGGCACAAGTAATCACAAAGATCATTCCGGCTGAGACTGTTTCGCTTCCCATCGTCGTCGCAGTCTTGATCGCGGCTTTGATATGGAACTTGATCACGTGGTGGTACGGCATTCCGGTTAGCTCGTCGCACTGTCTGATTGGCAGTCTATTCGGGGCTGGAGTAACAGCGGCGGGAATGGATGGTGTGGAATGGCACGAGATCCATAAAGTCTTTCTTGCCTTGCTAATATCGCCCATCGTCGGTTTCGGCGGAGGTGCGCTGGCAACCTGGTTGGCTCTCAAGATCTCGAAAGAAAAGGGCAAACCAGGCAGTAAAAGCCAGCCTCATTATCCTCTTATGCGTTGGCTGCATATCTTCTCGAGCTGCTCGGTCAGCTTTAGCCACGGCAGCAACGACGGGCAGAAAACCATGGGCATTATCACGCTCATTCTCAGCACACACTTTGCTGCATATGGCTATAAGACCTCTGATGTTCCTTTGTGGGTAATGCTCTCAGCCGCAACGGCCATCGGACTTGGCACAATCATCGGCGGATGGCGCGTGATTCGAACAGTCGGCACCAAGATAAGTCGCGAAAGGCTAAGCCATTCGCAAGGATTCGGTGCCTCTATCTCGACAGCTATAATAATTCTCATTGCATCGGCCATCGGCGCTCCGATAAGCACGACTCATACGCTCAGCTCGGCTGTGGCCGGTGGTACTATACCTATGTACGGCCGAGAAAAGTTGAACCCGAAAACACTTTGGTTGATACTTCTTGCCTGGGTGCTGACTCTGCCGGTGGCGTTTACTCTTTCGTCCGTGACTTTGCTAATACTTAAGAGTCCCGTTCTGCAATTCTTGTGGCAAAGCAATTAGAGGAGTCGTATTCCGTGAAGTTTATGGTCGCGTTCAGCAGTCCCAAACGAAGTGCGCGCACAGTTGAAGTTGCCTCTATGCATGCTCGGGCCTTAAATGCAGAGCTCATTCTCCTGCGCATTGTGCCCGATCCTCAAATGCTCGGCGTGGTGGCACAGCTGATATCGACTGATAGGCCGATGGACAAAGCGCAGAAGCAAGTGGACAGTGTAGCTGCGAGGTTACGCGAACACGGATTGAAGGCAAGCGGGCATGTTCGAAAGGGCGCTGTCGGTCAGGGAATTATTGCAGCGGCGAAGGAACTGGGCGCAGATCTGCTTTTTGTCGGAACCATGGATGCCACCAAAGGTCCGTTTTTTCTGATGAAGAAAGATCCGATCGTAAACTACCTGGTGGATAACTGTCCGGTCTCCCTCTTCCTCGTCAGACATCCCTACGAGTCAGACTTAGTCGACAGTGACGATGACCTCGACCTGCCCGCTGACACAACTGAATCTACCGAGATATAGTCTGAACGACCGTTCTTCCCCAAGTCTACTTCGCCCGATCGATAGCGCGGAAAAAATCCTCGACGTCGGTTATCCGTTGCGTCACTTTCATTGGAGGCAGACACTGGATGACGCGCCGTCCGTAAAACTTCTCTGTCAATCTTGGGTCCAGGATCGCCACTATGCCGGTATCGTCCACGGTGCGGATCAATCTTCCAACGCCTTGCTTCAACCTGGTAGTTGCATGGGGAAGGGCCAAATTATTGAACCAATTCTTCTCCGTATCCTGCTTCATTCGCTCGCATCGAGCTTCGTAGACTGGATCATCGGGAACTTGAAAGGGTATGCGATCGATGATCACGCAACTCAGTTGCTCTCCATCAACCGAAACACCTTCCCAGAAACTGGAGGTGCCGAATAGTATCGCATTCGGTGTTTCTTGGAACCACTCGATCAATGCTTTTCTCGGCATGTCACCCTGCCGGCGAGCAGGATATGGCAGGCGTGCCGCTACGTCGTCGAATACTCGGTTGAGCGCCGACTTGCTTGTGAAGAGCGCGAAGGCGCGACCTGAGCTGATTTCCACCAGTCTCTCAATCTGCTCGCCGACCTTGTACAAGTACTGAGGAGAGTTGGGGTCCGGCATGTTTTTCGGCAAGTATAAGAGCGCCTTGTTCTTGTAATCGAACGGGCTGGAATACAGCGCTTGTACAACTGGTCCGGTTATGCCTGATGATTCTTTGAAGAATCGGAAAGCATCGTCTCCGGCTGTTGCCAGAGTGGCCGACATGAAAACAGTCGATTCCACGCCCGGCTTCTCCAGAAGCAACTCGGAAATATATTCTGATACGTCTAAAGGCGCGGCCACAATGGCCATCCGGGAACCTGATACATCACGCTTCTCAACCCAGGTGACCCATGAGTCGCTCGGTTGAATGACGAGCTCGAGACATGCAATGTAGTTTTCAATCGTCGAGATCAGTGCATTTGCCTTGAGCTTTGCCTTCTCCTGCGCCAACTCAAAATTGACCAGGTTTTCGAATTTTTGCTCGCTCAACCATTTCATTAACGACTCGAGAGCGCTTTTGAGGTGGCATGCTTCCTGAACCGGTTTGAGAAGCCGCATCTTCATGTAGCGCAGCTCGTTGTTGAGGCGGCGAAATAGATCGATTGCTTCCCGTTCTACATCGTCGACCAGGCCCATCGGCGCCTGAAGTTGTTTGGTGGCTCGACCTGTCAGTCGCCTGATTCCCAGCGTGCTGACGGCGTTGCTGAATGCTTCGGTAGCGATAGAGTTGAGATGATGCGCCTCATCGATTATTAAGTAGTCGTACTTAGGCAGTATTGCTCCGCGAGAGGCTGCATCGGCAAGGAGGAGCGCGTGATTGACGACGATCAGGTCCGCTTTCTCTGTTCTCTTTCTTGCCTCGAAATAGAAGCAGCTGTTGAACTTCGGACATTTATTCCGCAAACAATCATCGCCGTCCGAATTGACTTCGGCCCATAGCTCATATGGTGGCAAGAACTCGAGCTCCGACTGATCCCCGTATTCCGTCGAGCGTGCCCAATGGACGAACTCATCGTCGACCAGTTGTTCTCTCAAGTAATCTTCGAATCGCCTCAACCCAAGATAGTTGCCTCTTCCCTTCATGAGCGCGACATCGATGGAAAAGGGCAAAGCCTTTGTCAGCAAGGGAATATCTTTTGAGATGTACTGATCCTGCAACGATATTGTCGCTGTCGACACCACAACTCGTTTGCGTGACAGAGCAGCAGGGATGAGCGCAGACAGGCTCTTTCCGACGCCTGTTCCAGCTTCGAAGACGCCCACTTTGCCCGAATCAAACGCGCGTGCAATGGATTGACCGAGCTCGAGCTGCTGCTCGCGGCGGATATAGGAAGGTAGCTCCTTTCCTATCAGCTCGAAAATTCGTGCAACATCAAGCGGTGCATCAACGAACGCACTTTGAACGTGGCCTGTTCCAATTGAACTCAATTAATTGACCGAGGCAGCCTTGGAGGCGGCGATTTTGCTGGACTGCGGAGTGTATGTCGGCAGTTTGATCTTCTCACCGAGGCGTAATCTGTTGGCGTTCTTGAGATTGTTGACTCTCACGATTTCATCAAGAAGCCTGGGTGTCACTTTCTTGTAGTTTTTCATGGCAATCATCACAAGAGTGTCACCACTCTTGATTTCATATGTATTGCTGATTGGCACCACTGCTGCATTCGGATCATTGTTAGCAACGGTCGGATTGTCTTGAGACACCGCACCATTGGGAGCATTCCCTACAACAATGTTGCTGTTGAGTTTCCCCGAGTCAGATGTGAGTTTCGCCGCAAATAAAGAGTATCCCCACACCACGATCAGGCTGGCAATTGCACCGCCCATGAAACCGAGCATGACGTAAAAGCTTGGATTGCGCTTGGGCGCGACGGGCATCATGAATTCCGTGTGCACTCCCGGCCACAGCGTTTCAAGCTCATCCGTCTTCGGCTGTGCGGGAAAATCACTAGCAAGGCTACCGGTACCGTAACTTAGGTCAGACCCTTTTTCTTGTGGTGGCTCTTTCGGTGCCTCCACAATCTTTATATTGGTCTTCGTTACTCGGCCTTCTTTTTCAATTTCCCGAACAATCTCTGGAATGTTGTCGAATTCTGGAAGCTTGTCGAACTCGCCAGACGCTCTCGCAGCTTCGAGAGCCCTTAGTTGCACTTCGGTGGACGACTCTTGCTTCTTCTGTCTCTCAGCCAATGTTACCATCTCTCTCTACTTCCTCTGGCCATGCACTACTTGTGGTTTCACACGCATTAGTCGCACTATGCTTTTGGCAGCCGCAGGGTCAATAACTTGCGCATTCTTTGCAGCATCTTAGCGAACTTGTCACAAGAAAGTCAAACGAGACACCCCCGCAAATTTTATGATTATTTCCAGCTTTTCGAGCATGAGCGGTAGTTGAAGGAACCGTAAAGCCTCACTGCGCAGGCTTTTCAGTCGCTCGAGATTAAATAATTGACAACCGCGCTCCTTTACAATCTGCTTTGAATTGCCACCATTTTTACCGGTAAAATGGCGTTTCAATTTTGTAAGTTGTCTTTGGAGAGTGCCTTGGTTTGTCATGTTCAAGTGTTTTGTGAAATGTCTTGAAAAAACGCAACGTAGATATACGGCACGGCCACACCGTATATGGCATTAGATATGTCGAAAACTTAGCCGCAGCTTATGTTATCGCTTGGTGACAGGATTGTTAGCAACAGTTTAACGAAAACACCCCTCATGGCAACCGTTTTGGGCGATTGTGGTACTTTCGATCACCTCTAAACTACTTATTTGATCAAAACTAACATATGAAATGTACGAGATCATTGGTGGCTTTCTTTACGTTGACAGTACTATTCACGAACTCTCAAGCAATCGCTCAGACGAAGTTGGCTGAAAAAGTCAGTCCTGGCAATGTTTCTGTCAAGAAAATGATCTTCCAAAACGATCTATAATTCGCCCTGACTTAGTAAATATTGAGTGCTGACAGGGTCTGAACGATGGTGAAAACAAAAACGAAATGGGTTTGCCAGGAGTGTGGTTTCGTCGCCACCGGCTATTTGGGCAAATGCACTGAATGTCAGAGTTGGGGATCGTTGACAGAGGAGCTGTTGCCGAGTGAAAAACAGGTACATGGCCTTGGCCGCGTCGAGACATTTGCTCAAGCGCAACCAGTTTTGTTGACTGAAATCGGCAGTGCTCACGCCAGCCGTATTTCTTCCGGAATTCCCGGGCTCGATGAAGTTTTAGGTGGTGGTCTGGTCCCCGGAGCGGTAATTCTGCTTGCAGGGGATCCTGGAATTGGCAAGTCGACACTGCTTCTGCAGGTGGCGCGCAACATCTCCGTAGCCAACAAGGTCTTGTACGTAGCCGGCGAAGAATCTGCCAATCAAGTCAGACTGCGTGCCTCCCGATTGGGAATGGATTCATCGGCGGTGCATGTAGGCACCAGTCAGAATGCCATTGCAATCGCCGATGCTTTTTCTGACTTCGCCGGTGGTGTTGCCATTGTCGACAGTATTCAATCCGTATTTCATCCAGCTCTGACAAGCGCACCCGGCTCGGTGAGTCAGGTTCGCGAGTCTGCCCAGGTTTTGATTTCAGCCGCCAAAGCAGTCGAAACAGCTACAATCATGGTCGGACACGTCACCAAAGAGGGTGCCATTGCCGGTCCCCGGGTGCTCGAGCATATGGTCGACGTCGTCTTGTATTTCGAAGGAGACAGAGCCCGGCAACTACGAATCGTTCGAGCCGTGAAAAACAGATTCGGCTCCACTCAGGAGCTGGCGCTGTTCACCATGACCGGAAGCGGTCTGAGCGAGGTGGAGAACCCAAGCGAGCTCCTGCTCGGTGACCGCTTGAGCCGGTTGGGCAAGAAGCGCGCGCCTGCTGGGACCGCTATCATTGCCTCGGGCGAGGGCAGTCGCAGTCTACTTATGGAGGTTCAAGCCCTCGTCAGTGGGACGAACTATGCCAGTCCAAGGCGCGTGGTCAACGGTTGGGATTCCAACCGCCTGTTGCAGGTGATCGCCGTGCTCGAGAAAAAAGTCGGTGTAAACCTTTCTAGAGCGGACGTTTACGTAAACATCGTCGGTGGGTTGGACATCGAAGATCCCGCCGGAGATCTTGGTGTGAGTGTGGCGATTGCCAGCTCGACTTTGGATCGCTCCGTCGATTCAGGAACCATCTTTATCGGTGAAGTCGGCTTGACAGGCGAGATTAGACCTGTGGTGGGGCTGGAGCGGCGTATTAAGGAGGCTGCCAGGCTAGGCTTCAAGAAAGCAGTCGTCCCTCAATACAACCTTCCTATCGAGCTCAAGTCCAAGACGCTCGAGGTTATCGGCGTCGAGACCCTCTCTGAAGTGTTGAACCTTGCGATTCCAGGAGCAGACAGTGACCTCAAGTCCCGTCGAATGAAGGAAGATGAAGAGAGTCGAGGGAAAGCGAAGAAGGTGTCGTTTGAACCTGAGTCGCCGATGGACCGCGAGCTCTTCGGCGACCAGTAACTAAGCCGACGTCTCTCACCTGCTGGCAGAATGCATGCACCTAGCCGGGGTGCTTGAACTTGGGTAGACTAAACTAAGTTGAGATAGATAATGTAGTCTTTTGAGATCATGGTAGCTTTTGAACCAGACGAAGCATTGTTAAAAGAGATCGGAGCGCTGCCGGATCAGCCCGGCGTGTATCAGTTCTTCGACGCAAAAGGCGATGTCGTCTACATTGGCAAAGCCCTTTCTCTCAAAGCGCGTGTCAGATCCTATTGGAATCAGTCATCCTGGCCTGAACGACCGAAGTTGGCGGTGATGATGCCGAAGGTCGTGAAACTCGAGATCATTGTCACTCACTCCGAGAAAGAGGCACTACTGCTGGAGGCAACTCTCATTCGCCAGCACATGCCGAGATACAACGTCGCTCTCAAGGACGATCGACGCTACCCATGGCTTGCCATCACATACGATGTCGACTTCCCTCGCTTGATTATGGTTCGTGATCCGTTCCGCTACCGGAAGAGCAATCCAAAGGCAAAAGTTTTTGGACCGTATGTAGAGTCAGGTCGAATGTGGGAGACGGTGAGAATCCTGCGAAAAGTGTTCCCTATGCGCCAGAGGAAGACACCATTTTTCAAAGATCGTCCCTGCATGAACTTCCATATTGGACTATGCCTGGGACCCTGTCAGAAACTGGTGGAAGCCGAGGATTACGATCGAATGGTGAAGCAAGTGGAGCTCTTTCTTTCCGGTAGGCAGACCGAGGTAATCGGACAGCTGAAAAGGGAAATGCAGGATGCTTCCGAACGCCTGGAGTATGAATTGGCGGCCAAGATCAGAGATCGATTGAGAGCTCTTGAAACGGTGATCGAACAGCAGCAGGTTTTCTTCGACGACAAAAAGGTCAATCAAGATATTATCTCAGAAGCGCATACGGAAAAGCTTTTAGTCGTCTGTATGATGAGAGTGCGTGAAGGAAAGCTGACCTCGTCGGATACCGTTCCACTTCCGCTCACCGACAAGACTCCGTGGGAAGAAGCCTTTAGAAGCTTTGCCGATCAATACTATTCAGCTTGCGAGGCGGTCGCCTTGCCATATGAAGTGCTTCTAGAGCATGAGCCGGAGGACATGGTGGCGCTTTCGCAAGTGATTTCCAGCAAAGCGAATCGTGTCGTGAAAGTGTTCGTGCCACAGCGAGGATCGAAAACGCAACTGATCGAGATGGCGAAAAAAAACGCCGTGAATACTCTCGAACTGGAGATGTTGCGAAAGGACATTGATGTCGATGCTAAGTCAGAGACGATGTTGTCCAAGTTGAAAGAAGAGCTCGGTATAGCGAGGCTGCCGGCGAGGATCGAATGCTTCGACATCTCGAACATTCAGGGCAGCGACAACGTGGCAAGTATGGTGGTGTTCGAACGTGCACAGCCGAAGAAGGCCGATTATCGAACCTTCAAGATCAGAGCAGTGGAAGGGGAGCCGAACGACTTTGCCTCGATGAAAGAAGTCGTTGGGCGCCGGTACTCCAGGCTGTTGGAAGAAGGGAAATCGCTGCCGGATTTGATTGTTATAGATGGTGGCAAAGGACAACTTTCTGCTGCTCTGGAAGCACTTACAGAACTTCAGCCACAGGGTCTGGACTTGAATTCGATTGACATAATTGGATTGGCAAAAAAGAGAGAGGAGATTTACTTTCCTGGTGGCAAGACACCACTTCTTTTGCCCAGACGGAGCGAGGCGCTTTTTCTTTTGCAGAGGGTGAGAAACGAAGCTCACAGATTTGCGGTTACTTATCACCGGAAACGACGGGCGAAACGCTCGCTCGCGTCCGGTCTGGACAAACTGGCAGGCATCGGAAAAGCACGACGAAAGCTGCTTCTCGATCACTTCGGCTCCTTCGATGTAATCTGCAAGGCATCGCTTGAGGAATTAGCTTCCGTGCGCGGCATTCCGAAAAAGACTGCCGAGGCGATTTTCAAACAGCTGAGACCCGCAACATCTGGTGAGCCAGCTACGGCCGATGCGACTGATGCCGAAGTCCCTGACGATTCGACAAGAGAGGATGTGGCAAGCGTGGTCGAATTGACAGCCGCGATTGCAGTGGCAGTCGACCTGGCAGCCGCAATTAGCGTACAAAGTGCAGCAGAGCAAACTACAACGAGCGATGGGGCAGCCACAGCAGATCTACCGGCTGTAGTCGATACACCGGCCGCAGACGATAATACGCCGATTGAGATCGTGGCAAGAAAAAAATAACTCATATCGAGCGATAGGCAAATCCGCCTGATACTGAATGCAATACTAGTATTTAAGCGACATTCACATATCTCATTTTAATTATTCAAATAATAAGTAGTACCTGAAACTCAAGAAAGAAGCTATTTGGCGAGCGCGAGTCGATTCAGCCCGGCGCAATATGCATAGGCGAAATTAATCGAAATCTTCTGTCCAAAAAATTTGCAGCGGGTATAGACTCGTGTGCTTACTGAAATGGAAGCAAGGGGCTGGGGAGCCACCTGACGAATATCAGGTGAATTTACCGCCAGGAGGTATCGGCCCAATATGAACCCATTCGAAGTTGATCAAGTTGAAGCAGTAGTAAGTGACAGTGAATCCCAGGAGGAGACAACAGATAACCCAGTATCCGCGTTAGATTTGCTGATGGAAGGCAGTCAAGCTAGCAGCCCCTCGGCAGGAGGTCCGGCAGACAATGCCGAACAAGCGAGCCGCAGCCCGGTAGGAAGTGCCGCACATAGTGCGGAACAAGCTATGCGCAGCTCGGCAGGAAGTATCGCCGACAGTGCCGCGCAAGCAAGCCGTCGGCAGTCGACTGGAGACAGCGTGCTTGGTGCAGCCGGAGCTGCCGCTCAAGGAGCTGCGTCGGCATCTGATCGAGCCAGTCAGAGTCCTTCTGAAGGTTCTCTTGAAGGCAATCTGAGAGAGCTGCTCAGCTCTTCGGCAAGACCGGCAAATATAACCGATGCAGATCGTGCCAAAGCGAAAGAGCGTCTGCTCAGCAATGAGCTGATGGCGTTGCTTCCCACAGAGACCCAGGCCAATCTCAAACAGATGCAGTCAGCACTTATCGACGGCAATCTGGATGCTATGAAAGAAGTCCTGAAGAAACTCAGTGCGGACCCCGCGAAAGTCCGCCAGTTCGTCGACATCGTCAACAGAACACTCACGAGACATGAAGGTTTCGGAGGCATAGATCTGAGCATGGACGGACAGGGTAATGTCCTCATCTACGAGGAGAACGGCAATACAGCCGTTTCTATCAATCCCGCTAACGGTGCCACCACCTTGCGTGCTGTGGAACGACTACCAGACGGTAGCGTTCTTCTCAAGCCAGGTGAGATCATCAATCGACAAGCTCCCGACGTGATGCGCAACATCGGTGACGCAGCTACCAGGAGCATAGTCGGTCCACAAATCAATAGTTTTGAGTTCGAGCCCGGATGGCGACACAGACGCGGCCGTGCCGTCGATGGTACCGACATCGGCGAAAGGTTACAAAACCTTCTCAATGATTCTGGCTCGAAAAATACCGTTCCTCAAAATCGAAATCGATAAAAATTACCTGCTTAGAGCAGGAACAGGTATCAGGAATCCTACCTAGTTAATTTCCTCGACAGATTCGCCGCAGCTTCCTCTTCTCCTGGAAAGTACATGGTAGGAATCCTGTGTTTTCAGGGCGGGGCATTGCCCCGCCCTTTACATATGGTGTTAGATATAGTGGCTGGTGAAGATTGAGTCTGTTCTAGAAGTTCGATCCTTCACCGTATTTTTCCGACGACAAAGCGTTCAGGCACGGAGCGGAACAAATCCGTTCGCCAGCATCTGCTTGGAGAAGAGGGATTAGCCCGCCTTCAGGTTCTACTTTGCACCATATGTGATGTCCAACGCCGAAGCGTTCAGGCACGAAGCGGAGCAAACCGTCTCTGCTGAATATGTCTGGAGAAAGGGATTAGCCTGTCTTGAGGTTCTACTTTGCACCATATGTGATGTCCGACGCCGAAGAAGCGTTCAGGCACTGAGCAAAACCTTCTCTGTATGTAGGAAAATTGAGAACCACACCCAGCCGGGTCAGATCAGGTTCCACCATTACACGCCGGTCGTTGACCAGTGTGTAATGAGCTTCACTGACTGGAATCGAGTCGGGATAGGGAATAGACATTCGTTGACATAACCAGGTGACCACTTCTTTTAGCGTTGCTGGAAGAAGATCGCCGGCTAGAAATGTGGATGGTGTCGCCAAACCAAATGCGGCGTCAATCATGTGTGCCAGATCATACAGATGGATTCGTGACGTGTGGTTGCTTCCATCGCCGGGAATGCGGAAATTGCCGTTTCGCAAACGCAAATGCAACCCGGACCTCGGTCCGTACAGACCTGGTGCTCTAATGATACTGGCACCAATACCACGCCAGACTTCCTCGGCACTCAAACGCAGTCTGGCACGTTCGTCTGTTTTATCCACATCTGTCGAATTGTCTACTTCACCCTGGTGTGCACCATAGACGACCGTGCTCGAGATATAGACAAGTTTTCGATGGTTTCTAACACAGGCAGAGAGTAACTTGTCACTCTCCCCGTCGGGCGGAAAACTGACCAGCACATCAGCACCTTCAGCAGCCGCTTCCAGACCCTTCATAGAGCCGCCAGCGAGTGCTAAGGGTTCCAGTCCATATGCACTGAGTTGAGCCGCTTTCTCCGGCTTCCGAGTGGTGGCGTATTTGCTGCCATAGACAGTTAACTGGCTGTATGTTGAGGCTACCTGACCGACACCTAGACAGAGCAGTTTTCTCGATTGAGAATCGCTCACTATTTGGACATCTCCCAGCCCAAGGTGGACAGCGCCTCCTCAAGATTGACACGGCTGCGTTGGCAGTAATGGAGCGCGATAATCGCCTTTTCTTCTCTTAATTTGTTGCTCGTAATCATGGACAGACATTTGAAAGCCGCATCAGCTGTATGTTTATCCAGCTTGCCGGCTTTGACCAGAATCGCCACTAGCTGGCCGCCGCGTTTGTCGCGTACTTTGCTTGCTGTGTCGTGGTCGAAGGTGCTCACAAGCTGCGCCTTGAGCAGCAAATCCAATGCTTTGATAGAATCTTGCGTCTCACCAAGAGAATCGTTGGATTTCCTCGCCACGCCAAATGCCTCGAAACACAAGGCATCGATGGCTTCGTCCTTGTCCATCTCTCCGGAGCGTATTCGTTCCTGCAGTTTGAGCGCTTGCCTGACTATAGGACCACGGATTACTGCTGCCTCAACGAGAATTTGTCCCAGTGGCGCTGCAACAGCCTGAAGTGAATCAGCTGACAGAGGAGCCGAGATTAATTTCGGATCGACAGCTCCTCCACGCACATGGGCGCGACGCACTGCCTCTGCAGCCTTGCTCGTGGAGAGTGAGCCGTTCTTCACCAGCTCTTGAAGCTGAAGGGCGGCATCGATAGTGCTTTCAGGAATTAAGCCTGCCTCGACGAGAAACTGCCCGAGCCGCATATTCGGTCGAGTTCTCGCTGCGGTTGATTCGTTGCTGTGGGCAGCGATCTCTTCTGCCGACGGCGGAATGGTGCCTGGCTGGACAGCCACAGTGCCAGCCACCGGTGTCGGTGTAGGAGGATATGGAGGCTGCTGCTGTCCATAGGGAGGGGGCGGGTAGCCGTATGGTGGATAGGGATAGCCGGGCGGATAGCCATAACCGGGCGGCATCATGGGATAACCATAGCCGGGTGGCATCGGAGGATAACCATAGGGCGGCGGGTAGCCCTGCATTTGTTGTGATTGTGTTTGTGGATCGATACTGGGCAGATCCTGAACTTTGCCGTCTTGTCCGACAGGTTGAAGTCGTTGTGCCTGTTCCTGCTCCTCGTTCTCTTCTCTCATCTGGCGCAACCATTCGTCGCTGTAGTCATCCGCACTACTGTCCGAATAGCTCGTAAGCTTCTTGTCAATAAAACTATCGTCAGAGTCCGAGTATGTAATTCGCTTGCTGCCAAAGCTGCTGGCAGATTCCAACGGCTCGTTGCCGGTCAAAAGATCGCCGGGAGCAAGCTCCCTGGAAAAATCGACTCCGGCAACTTGGGTGGCTTTCTCGTAAACAGTCGCTGGAGGCGCCGGGCTCTCTTTGGGTTCCTCCCGCAAGAGACCTGCTTCTTCTTCCGGAATCGACAGCATCAAAACATCGTATAGCAGCTCGGGATCTTCGAATGGCGAGCTCCATACGATTCTGGACTTGCCGCCCATACCTTCATACAGCGTCCACATCGGGTCGCCGCCTGCAAGCTCGATTCTCACCGTCAGGCTGTATGGAGTCCCTGTGCGTCGACAGGTCCAGGGCAGCTCAACTGTGCATCCACGAGCTTTTCCAGCCTCCAGAAGGGCGCTTCGGAGATCGGAAACTGTCGGAGACCTGGTTAGTGGCTCGAGTCTTAGGTGTTTTTTGGGTTTGAACATGCAAATACAACCACAAATTTTAGTCGCAGGCTGGAATGAGGGAGAAACTCAATCCGTCCTTATCTACTTACCCAACTAACCTAATCATATTTCTCATTAGATCAGTTAGATTATCCAGATCACCTTTTTATCTGTCACGTGACCAGGACTCAGTATTCGCCGCCGTTTTGAGACGATTCGTACGTCGGATAACTCAAGGTCGGAGAAGTGTAGGTATTCTGATTGTATGCGTAGCCTTGACTGCCGCCACCACCCCCTCCTCCGCCGTCTTCACCGCCGCCACCGCCACCGGGGACGGAGACCAACGGATTGTTCGGCGCTTTGTGTGAAAGCGGTATCTCCAACTTGGCAATCACTGTCAACTGTCCATTAGGGAGTTGGGAGCCACGAAAAGTATGTTGGGTCTTGCCGACGAAGTAGCGCAGTCCACCACGACCATGCTCGGTGCGCAAAACACCTTCAAACTGGTCGCCGGACTTGCTCCAGCCTCCTGACGACTGCCTGTAAAGGACATTTCCGCGCATGAGAATGCCGTCCCGCACATCGGCAGGAACCGGGCAAAACTGTTCCCACTCAGCCTTGAGCCGACCGACGAATACCTGCACGTGCTCGCTTCCATACAACCAGGCACCGCGGTATCCGGTCATGGCCGCGTTAAGGTCTATATAGTGTTTGCCTGTGGAGGCGTCGGCGGTCAGGTAAGTTTCCTGAGCCTGAGCATAGGCCGGCTCATACTGCTTTGGCAGATCCTGGAGATGGTTATCCTTGACCTCACCTGTTAGTAGTAGTCCGCTCAGTTTACCCCCCTTCGCCGAACGATCAATCCAGCGGAAACGTTGCCCCTACAATCTGAAATGCTGATCCGAATGCGGTGTGTGAACGTGCAGATAACGGCGCGATATTTCTTTCGCTTCTGCAGTTTTTCCAAGCTTTTTCAATAGGTCGGAATAGGCTACCGG
>CAYTDR010000094.1:0-13864 GCA_964436185.1 uncultured Candidatus Obscuribacterales bacterium
AAGAGGTTTTTACTGCTACAGAGAGGCTGGAGGTGGAATCATGATCAGAAGGGTACCAAGTCATGTTTCGCTGCCCTCCAGGAGGAAGCCAGAGCGCTGGGATGGATCGAAGGATAGTGCCGACAGAAAAGGGCGAGCTAGGAAACAGCCCCCTAATTTTTCGTTCAATGCGGTCATACGTTTATTGATTATTCAGAAAATCAGGTTCAAGCTTGAAAGGATCTCTTAATACCAGTCTCTAACATTCAATTAACACAAACAGCCACCAAATGTGGTGGAATGAGAATAAGAGCTGGACGTCTGTAGAAGCTGTCCAGACCAATAAATCTCATTGACGAGCCTCTTAAGGCTCGGTATTTTCTAATCTGCTTACCATGCCCTTCACCAACATTCGAATCGACTGAATTGGAAGTATATAGATTGTGAAAAAGCCTAGTGAAAAAAGCTTCCAACGCATCATCGGCGATCCGTTCGCCACGGAAGAGACGTGGCTCTCGGATATTTCTCCGTCAGCTGATGTCTGCTCGGTTAGCGACGACGATTGCAATCCGCAGGATGGACGAAGTCATTCGATGAACCGTCGCAAGGGACTCGGTAGGATGTTAGCGGCAATCGGGATTGCAGCAGCGATTTGTGCCGTGCCGTTGGTAATGTCGCAAAAGCACAGCAGTCTACCGACGGTGCCGCCGGAACCGGTGCTCAGCAATCTTTATTGGAACGGTGTTCCTGATGAGCTCGTGTTGAAAAAATCAGACGACGGACGCTACATTTTCGCAACCACTTCGAAGCGCACAGCGCAAGGGGCGCTCCAGTCACAGATATTGGTTTATGACACCAAACAAAGTGGTTCTCCCCGCTTGATCTCGCAATCGCAAACTGAAGAGCTTTATGGCGTACGCATCGAGTTTCCCAATGATTGGCAATATCATGGGCAGCCAGTCGCCCTCGTCATCCGTCAGGCTGGAGCGGCTGCTGAAGTGGCGGACGTCGTTCGGCTCGATGATGGCAAAGTCAAACCGATCGAGCGGTGGTATGGCGACCGTTTTGAAGTGGCAAACTTTGATTCCCGTTCTGACAGTGTGCTCATCTTGCATCAACGGACCAGCTCTATTGTAGATGTTCCGCTGATTTTTACCTGGAGTGGAGCAGAGGCAGAAACCTTGAGTCAAACCAGTGAGAAGTTTCCTGAGTATTATCGAAAAGTGTTGGCTGAGCTAGACGAACCCGCATTGAAAGAATTCCCTGGCACAAACTATCAGTATGGCAAGGCGCAGCTCATGTCTTTTGCTGGACAAAAACAGGAGGCCAAACGTCTGCTCGAGAGACTCCTCCGTGAAGGTCGAAGCGAAGGCGATCCGGAGATTATGCAAAACATAAAAAGTACTTTGAAGAGCCTCGCGAATAACTAGCTGAATCAGCCGCTGCCGTAGGTAAGTTCTTAACCGATTCTTAGTAATAAATTCGGTAAGCTTCGGCTAGCTTGGGCTGAATTAGCATTGGAACGAGGCAAATCGATATATGACTTTCATGATTGGCAGGCTTGAGTTCGAGGGGCCATTTCGAAATCGGGAAGAGATGGATTCTCGGCCTGGTTTATTTGCCATTCTTTGTGAAACGGATGATGAGTATGAACTTCTCGAAATCGACCACACCGATTCGCTCGAATCGTGTCTGGACAATGAGGAGTATGTAAGTAATCTTGCTTTCTATCAGGATAACTGTGTCGGTGCACTCTGTGCGGCAATTCATTACACTGATGATTTGAGCTACAAAGAGCGCGAAGAGCTGAAAGACGAGCTGCTCGGTGAGCTAAAAGAAGAGGATGCGCTCGCTACCTCATTTCCGCTTTGCTAGAAACTTAGTATTGAGCATTTGAGCGAACTGTACGACTGAAAAACGTTTTTCGCGTTAATCTATGCTGTTATGTCTGTGCCGTCCGGGACAGGCTGTTCAAAGTTATTCGAAAAATTGTTCATATTGTTTCTCTCCGATACGAGCCTATCATCAGAGTCTGTCCAAAATGCGACATTGACGTGGTCGGTTTTGTGACGTCGAAGGTGCACCCCGTCGACTTCTCGGGACTCTGCGCAATATCATCATCAAGAGCGACCAACAACGATCTTGGCATGCTAGAGGTTGAACCTGATATCATATCGACTGCTCGAATGTGCAATCAGCAGTTATGGGTACACCTTCCTTCATTTGCTTCTCGAGTTGAGGTCATACTTTCTTGCTTTCCAACAGAAAACGAATAGTACTTACCGCCTTCCTGGCAATCTCGCAGTTAATCTGCAATTGCGGACTGGCTTCCGTTGTTCTTGCCGCGCAGAGCAAGGCTGATACTAAAATTGATACCAGCAAAGCGCCATCTGCAGCAAAGCGAACCGGCAAGAAACGGGTGAGAAAGAAACGGCGACGATCTGGTGCCGCTAGCAGTCAACACTCGACTGCTGCCAGTGAATACCAGAATGCCAATGGACCATCAGGCTCGGATGATGCCGGTGCAAAGAGTGGGGTGAACTCGTCCATGCCTTCCGGTATGACTCATTCCGATACCGAGGACGGTGCGATTAACACCGACGGCTCGACGAGCAAAAGCGACCCGGCAGCTGACGAATACTCATCCTCGAACAACAATGGTACACAACTCGAGACCACAAGCGGTGCCTCCTCGGACGGTGCGACAGAGAAAGTGGAAGGGCGGGCTTCGATACCTGCGCAATCGACTGAGTCGGACGACTCAACCAGCTCCGATGCGAGACCGGAGTACATACCGATCGTATCCTGGAGAGAGTCAGACGTTACGTCCTGGTCCACGTTGCTCTGCATACATGGTTTAGGTCTGCACAAATTTGTCTATGCTCCTTTCGCCAAACGAATGGCTCGTGCCGGAGTGACCACATACGCTATCGACGTCCATGGTTTTGGATCTTGGGACAGGTCTGAATATGGGCAAACTCTAGATTTGAAGAAATCCCTAGTCGAAATTGAGAAGGTTGTAAGAGTTATAAGAGAACGCAATCCCGGTCGTCCCGTGGTGCTCCTCGGTGAGTCGATGGGCGGTGCTATCGTTCTTCAATTTGCCGCTCGTCACCCCGAACTTATTGATGGCGTAATCGCTTGCGTGCCATCCGGCATGCGCTATAAACAAAAGCACGATCGGATGAAAACTGCTGTGGGTTACTTGCGTGGTGCGAACAGGCGGATGGATGTTGGTGCCGGCATTGTCGGGCGAGCCACTGACGACGAGAGCCTGCAAGAGAAATGGTTGAGCGATCCGCGAGCAAGATTGGTTTTGAGCCCAAAGGAGCTGATATCTTTCCAGTCATTTATGAATCGAACAGGCGTAGAAGCGGCGAAAATCAAAAATCTTCCGGTTCTCATGATTCAGGGAGGACAGGATCGCCTCGTCAAAGCAAGAGGAACTCAAGATCTGTTCAAGCAGGTGGGAAGCGAGGACAAGGATTTCATCATGCTGGGTAAATCTGAGCATCTGATTTTCGAAGAGGGACAATTTGACGAGGAAGTCGTCACATCAGTAACTGGTTGGATACTGAAGCATGTCGTTAGCTCACGTTTGTCCAAGAACAGTGCGATAAGCGACGCTGATGACGAAGTAGGCGGCAAGGTTAATGATCCCATTCTGAGCAAAAAGTACGACCCGAAGATTCAACAACAGGCTACCGGGCACTACTTTCTCGGACAAGGTTTTCTCCGCTTGGATCAGCCTGACTCAGCTCGAGAGAATTTTCTGAATGTACTCAAACTGGCGCCAGGATCGCTCCTGGCAAGAGAGGCAGATTCCCTGTTGTCGACTGTTTTGAAGGACCGAGAAGATGATGATGATTCGCCTGATGAGGAGCTGACCAAGGTAGAGCCGAAGTTTATATCTGCCAAGATCGCTTTTAACAACGACAATCCAACCTTATTGTCATTCCATACAAAATGGGAAGTCAAAAGAGACGATATTTGGAAGGCGCTGAAGAAGATCCAGCTAAGATATTCCGGCAGTCTCAATATGGTGAGGATCGACCCGGACGATCCGAAGAACCGAGAACTGGTAAAACACTTCAATGTTTGTGCCGTTCCCACATTCATCTTTCTCGATAAGACTAACAATGTCGTCGATGAGAAGCTAGGATGTGTGGAAGAGAAGGATATTATATTTGGTATCAGCGAGATCTTTCCAAATCATTCGGCTAAACGGTAAGCGAACGTCTATTTAAGGAAGGTTTCTTTATAGAGTTGGGGCGCCCGTTCGGGGCGCAGCATCCATGGCTGGAAACGACAACTGGGCAACATGTCGCTCGAGAAGCTGATCGTCTGCGCTCTCCGGCATGAAAACGGTGGGTCTTCAGCTCGAAGGTCGGCTTGGTCCACTGGTCGGTACCGCTTGCATGGCACTCATGATGGCGTGCTAAAAGTAGAAGTAAGAAAAAGATTCAGAGCCGCAAGTCAGCTGGCGTTTTTGAGAGTTTCCAGCGCTAACGATTGCGCTAGAGTTCTCTAATTCAGACTTTCTTTCTGTTTACCAAGCAGGTTGGAGGGAAACGTGACCAGATCGTTCAAATTTGTGGTGCGTGTATCCGCATGCTCTATCCCGATTTTGACCCTTGCCTATGGCTTGTTCGGACCGCTCGAATTAGCAAGAGCGGAGAAGCCCAAGAAACCATCTTTCACGACCAAGGCGTCCTGGTATGGTGGCAAGTTTCGTGGTCGGCGCACCGCATCCGGTGAACGATTCAATCCCGCGAAACTCACAGCCGCTTCACCGAACCTGCCAATGGGTTCCAAAGTGAGAGTGGAGAACCCACGCAACGGAAACAAGATTGATGTAGTGATCAACGATCGCGGGCCGTTCGTCAAAGGTCGAGGAATAGATCTTTCGCCTGCAGCGGCGAAACAACTGGGTGTTACAGGCGTCGCCCCAGTGGTTTGTTATCCGAATAAGGCTGGAACGCCGATAAAGACTGACACTCCGTCTGATCGTAGCGACAAGGATAAAACTGTGGCTTCCACTCCGAAGAAAGTTGACACCCAAGTCGAGCGCAGCGACAAGGATCAGAAGTTGGCGAGCAACCAGACCAAGGCTGAGTCTCAATCCGAGAGTAGCGATAAGGGAAAGGTTGACGAGAAAGGTCAGAAGAAGAAGGGTAAGCTCTCGAGGCTATTCAAGAAAATCTTCGGCTCCAAGTCGGATTAAGCAAATTAACGGCGTTTGGCTTTTTTCGGAAAAGCAATTTCGAAGGTATTTTGGTCGAGCCTTAGAGACCGCTCTCTGTCTTTTTGCGCCAATTCTTGTTTGCCGATAAGCTGATAGATTGCGCCTCTCTCTCGAAAAGAAAAGGGATCTGTCGGGTTCAGTTTTCCTGCAAGTGTATAGTCGCGAACAGCCGCGTCCCATTGTTTCAATTGGGCATAACAGCGAGCTCGATCCAGAAGAATGCTGGCATTGTTAGGCTCTAGCGCCAAGACTCTGGAAAAATCCACTCTTGCGTTCTGCCACATCTTCTTATGCCTGTAGCACTCCCCACGGTAGAGTGAGATTGTAAGGTTGTTCTTCGAATTCAGCGCACCGGTGATGGCGCCTATTGCATGAATGAATTCGCCAGAGCACTTTTCAGCAACCGATCGGGGCTGATGATTGTTCGATTCTCGGTCAGGCAGTGACTGGAACTCGATCGCGGCTCGTTTTGTTGCTGTTGTGGAATGCATCGTGAACCAGCTGACAAGCTAGTCGTGCTTCTTCTTTTTTGAGCAAGCAAGAGACAACACTGCCGGAGCATTCGATATGGCGAGTTTCTATTCCTGCCCTCGACAGTACACTGAGGAACCTTGCCGTTGTCGTTGGATCACTGGCGACAGTGCGACCGATCAAACTGATTCTGGCAATGTCGAGATTGATGAATGCATGTCCGCATTGTAAGCAGTCCTTGAGCAACTCGACTGCACGGAATACGCTGTCGCGGTCATCATAAGTGATGTCTAGAACGATTTCGGTCGAGCCTGAGCGATTCTCCTTTTGTGATAACGACCTCAATGATAGTCCCTCTCCTGCAATCTCGTTGATAACATCGACAATAGACTGATTCGAAGGTACATTGCACAAGCGAATGGTTGCTTCTTTATCACTCAGCGCTACGGCGTGGCAGTCTTGAGGTTTTTCCATTTTCGAATACTCCTTGATTATGGTGCCTGATTGGTACGGCTTAAAGGTGTTGCCTGCATGGATTTCAATTTTGAAACTGTGGGCCAGTTCTACTGCGCGAGGATGGATAACACTGGCTCCGGACCGCGCAAGTGATGCTGCCTCTTCATAGCTGATCTCGTTGTAAACTTGAGTTCCGGAGGTTTTGTTGGGATCAGCTGTGCATATTCCATCCACATCGGAGTAGATGTGACATTCGCGCACTCCCATCAATGCTGCAAGCGCCACAGCAGTGGTATCAGACCCGCCTCTGCCAAGAGTTGTGATCTCTCCTGATTCGGTGACGCCCTGGAATCCTGCCACAACAAGCACGTCATAACGTTCTAGCGCGTGGTCCAGAGTAGCCTTGTCAATGCTGAGGATTCGCGCATCACCATGAGTTTCATCGGTGAGTACACCGATCTGCTGTCCCGTGAATGCTCTGGCTGCGATGCCCATGGATTGTAGAGTCAGTGTCAAAAGCGCGATAGAAACTTGCTCTCCCGTAGACAGAAGCAGGTCAAGTTCCCGCCTGTGCGGATCACTCGAGCATTGTTTCGCCAGGTTGAGCAACTCGTCGGTGGTGCTCCCCATCGCTGATACCACTACTATTTTCTTATCGAACGGACCGGCGGCGATGATCTTTGCTACGTGCTCTATTCGTCCAAGATTTTTGACAGAGGTGCCACCGAATTTCAGTATCTTAATGCTCATGCTCGACCTCCTGCGGTGACCAGAAGTTGACGTTTGGGCCCGGCCTGTACATTCGCTTTCGGCAGTACTGAGTCGAGATCCGCGATCAGATCTTCTACATCTTCCAAGCCTACGGATAGCCGTATTAGACCATCAACGATTCCCAGTGGTTCTCTCACCTCTTTTGGAATCGGCTTGTGAGTCATCGAAGAAGGCTGGCAAATTAAGGATTTAACGCCGCCCAGGCTCTCAGCCAGCTGGAAGAGTTCTGTATTGTTTACGACTGCCTTTGCTCCTTCCTCGCCACCTTTGACCACGAATGAAACCACACCACCGAAGCCATTCATCTGCTTTCTTGCAAGCTCGTGTTGAGGATGAGTCGGTAAGCCAGGATAGTAGACCTTCTCTACCCCTTCATGTTGCTCCAGGTAGCGCGCAATGGTGGTTGCGTTGCGCTCGTGCTCTCTCAACCGTACTGTCAGGGTCTTTAGACCGCGAAGCACGAGGAAGCAGTCAAACGGACCCGGTACGCCGCCGACAGCGTTGTGGTTGAACTGAAGCTCTTCAAAGAGCGTGTCGCAGGAGGTAAGGATGGCACCGCCTATAATATCGCTATGCCCGCTTATATATTTGGTTGTGCTGTGTATGACGATGTCTGCTCCGAGCTCTAACGGTCGCTGAAAGTAAGGACTGGCAAAGGTATTGTCGACGACTAGCTTGACGTCTTTCTTTCTGGCAATGTGGGCAATCTCCTGGATATCTGCTAGTCGAAGGAGCGGATTGGTTGGTGTTTCAATCCAAATGAGCTTCGTATTGGATTTTACAGATGCCTCGAGCGCGGAGATGTCCCGAGCATCAACGTAGGTGAACTCAATTCCAAATCTTTTGTAGACTTTTTCGAAGAGTCTGTATACGCCGCCATACACGTCTTCTCCGCAAATTACATGATCACCGGTCGAGAGGATATTCAAGACGGTGGAGGCTGCAGCCAGCCCTGATGCTGTGGCTAAAGCGTACTTCGCTCCTTCCAGATCCGCGAGGGCTTTCTCCAGGGCTGTTCTTGTCGGGTTGTGGCTGCGGGCATACTTATAGCCTTTGTCCACGCCGAGCTCCTCGAGTACGAAGGTGGAAGTTTGATAGATAGGGGTGATTAATGAACCGGTGACAGGATCGGCTTCCTGACCTGTGTGAATGGCGGCGGTAGCGAATCCGTAACAGCGTTTATTGTTGGTCGTCATATCAGTACTCCTGGGAAAATAGTGCAAAAAGATTTGCCGCCCTTCTTAACGAAAGAAGGGCGGCAATACGGCTTGGTATCAGATACAGCTACATAAGCATGAAACCAGCGACGTATGTTCCGCCCCTCTGGAGGGGCATCATCATTGCCATAGTCGCGGCGGAAATAGCTGTTGTTGAGTTACGCATGCATACCATTATCTACATCGGCGAAGATTTGTCACTACCCTTGCTGAAATCTCGTTACAATCGCCGCGCTACGACAGGTTCTTCTATATAGATATTCAATAAGAGTGAGTCAATTCCAAACGAAAATCAGACATGAACAGCATCCCAAGGATCACACTGAGCACAATAGCGCAGGATCCGCATGACTATTCTGGAAATCATGTCGATCGGTCCCGCCTAACGACGATTGTCTGGTTTGTTGTATGAATCAATGCTGTCCGGAACGATAATACTCTGGAAGCCTTGAAGGATACCGAATTTGATACCATCACCGGATAGTCGCTCGATCAGATAGTCGAACGATCTCAATACTTTGTCGCCGATCGTCAGAGGCTCCAGGTGATCGTTTAGCGGTTGAAAGAAGTTGTCCCAATGCACCGGTATGACGAGTTTCGGATGTACTTTCGCCACTGTTTGCTCATAGTACTTCTTTTGAAACTCATCACTCAGGCGTCCAAGTTGTCCAACGCTCAGGAAGAGCACGTCTGCCCGCACATTGTCCAGCGCGCCTTCGATGAAATTCGCGGATGGTACCACCATAATCGACTGGTCATCATGTTCTATAAGGAAATCGAACGACCCTCCTTCTTTATAGGCCTTTGCACGGGCTGGTTGCGCCAGCGGTGCTTTGATCAGATCACCGATATCATCATTGATACCTTTCATCGGAGGTGAATGCTTTCCTTCTATCACCGTTACAGTAAACTTGCCAAAATTTTCTTTCTTACCTGGCTCGAAGAGAGCCATCTGCTCATCAGGCACTCCGCCACCGCGGCCGACATTGAGAGACGAAGCAGATCCCAGCAACTTCGCGTTAGTTTTCTTGGCGATATAAGATACGTCAAAGACATGGTCGTAGTGGGAGTGACTGACGAATATAGCTTTCAGTTTGTCGACCTTCGCGCGCGCCAGGGCAGAATCTACCGCGCGCTCGTCCGTCTTGAGTTTCCAGAGGATTGCCTTGCCCAAAGGGAGGCGGGAGACAAATCCATCTATCAGCAGCTGCGTCTCGCCGTCATCGAATAGAAGAGAGGTGGTGCCGAGAAAGGTAATCTTGACCTTGTTCTGCCCAATCTCTCCAGTGCTGTTCAAATAGTACTGATTATAATTATCCATACGTGATCTGTGGTGTGAGCCTTTATCAGTTGTTTTGTTTTTCGCAATTAAAGTTGGTGCTTCGACGGGTAGTGCACTGGCAGGAGGATTGTTTGGCGAGATAGTTGAAGTCGATTCTAGGAGTGGTTCGTCTGCCGAAGAGCCTGCCTGTGCCAGCATGCCATGGGGCCGCTTTTCCATATCATCGCTTTTGGTGTCAATCGCCTGTTCGAGCTGTATTAATGGAATTGCCCAGTTGCTGACACTATTTATGATGGCAATTCCATTGGCTGTAATATTCCCCGAGTAGGCCGATGCGGTCGCGGTGAATATGAGGGCAAGAACTGTCAAGAAGAATGTCATATGGTCGCGGGGATCGAGAGTGTCATCTGACTATTTAGCATATTCGCCAGTCGGATGGATATGTCTTGAGCGCTTGCGTCGGCGTCCTGTTTCGCTTCCCTGTAAATAATTCTGTAATCGAGGGATTATGGCGCTCCATCAAAACCCGCATTAGTCGAAACAATTGGCGTTTTGGTATTGTGATTCGTGTTTGATCAATATCGCGACCCATCATTTTTTTGGAATTCAAGCAGTTCAATTTCACGTTAGTGCGCAATCGCTCCATCCACATTAGGAAGCACTTAGCGCTTTGAGCATTGTGATTTACGTATGATCAATATCGAAACCCATTAATTGGGGGGGGATTTCACCAGTCCAATTTCACGTTAGTGCGCATATACTCATTCTCCCCCAACCAATTAAATAAAAAATGTCCGGACTGCGAGATGTTCTCTATGAGGCTCAGCTGAGCCAGCAAATGGCGCGCTCCGACTCGTCCCTGGCGGATGAGTTCTTCAACTCTGCAGGCTATACTCTGGTTCAAATGCCGGCAGAAGGACTAAGCCAACTATCCAACAATATGTTCGGTACGAATCTGGCGCCAAGATTCGTCGATGCTCCCACGAAAGTCGAACTCGGCTCTCAACGCTGGTTTGCGCAGCAGACAGGATCCGCCGTTGGGGCTATGCCCTGGCTTATCGGTCTGCATCATGTTGCTCGCGGGGGCAGCAGAGCACTTATTGCCGGAGAAACAGCGAACACTGTTCGTCTGCACAGCGGGATCGCAATGTCGAAAAACGCGCTCGGCGTATGGGAGTCGGCTAGCGTCGGATTTGCATATGGTGGCGTTCTGACTCCCGTCGATCCGAATCGAACTGATTTCTGGCGTGCAAGACTGACCAATGGCACTGTCGGCGCCGTCACGTTCGCTGCCATGAGCAAATCTACGCAGCTGGCACGAGACGGAATGTTCGGCACCAACTCTGTCACTCTAATGGCGTCCGGGGCCAAGGGCAGTCTCACCGGAATTGTAGGAGATCGAGCAAGATTGGCAGCAGCAGGCACCGTAGGTGGTTTAGTAGCCGGACCGCTCGACGCGACCCTTCACTCAGCAATAGACAAAGGAACGCTTCCAAGCACGAGAGATCTGGCAGAATCGACTTACAGCTTCGCCTTCATCGGCGGTGGATTGGGAGCTTTCGGACCTCGTCCGAGAGGCACTACCCTTGATGTCATGGAGCGAGCCGTTAGGAAAGGCGAACGACCTGTAGACACGAGACTCGCACGCTCTGCCGAAACAACCGCTAATAAAGTAGATCCTCTGATAGCCAGAGGTGATACTGCAATTCTTCCCAGGCTGGAGCTTCAAGCACCTGCGGAGCGAACATCCCAGGACACGCTGCAAGACGCACAAGCACTTGTATCGGAGTTGACCACTCAATTTCCTCAGGTCGGTCCCGATGGTAAACTCAACTATTATTTGGCTGGCTCGTTAGGCACCATGGTTGTTCTGGCAGGAGATGGCTATCGCGTGCTGGATCCCAGCCGGCTGCCTGAGGTTCAGGCAGGTGAGACGAGACAGATTCCAGCGGAGGCTCGAGAAGGGCTGCAACGCTTCATAAGGCAAGTGGGCGATCTCGACTATGTACCGATGCCGGAATACACGAGTAAAGACCACCGGATGCGTAAAGGCGGTGGCTCAGTGTACGTCGACAGTCTTTCTGAAAGAGCCCGGTCTGCGCTGAAGGAGGCAACTCCAGGGTCAGCGGTCATGACAGATCCGCTCAGTCCCGCCGACGGACACAGAGTAATCGAAGTCGACCTGAAAGGAAGACGTGTGTATGTGGCCGCACCGGAAGCCAGTCTCGCTTACAAGATGGTCCACTTTGCCGAAAGTTTCGGCAAGAATGAAGGTAAGAGCGGACAGATGATGAATGACGTAGAGTCTTTGATAAAGTCTCAAGAAGCAATGAAAGCGCCGGCAGAGATCGAGGCGGACGTCTATCGAACTTTATTTGCTTACAACGCTGAAAGCAAGAACGGACTCTACTTGCCTTATCAAATGCCGGAATTCGACGGTCCTGTTCGGCGGCTGTTCGAACGCGTCATGGAACGGGATCCGGATCATGGTTATCTGCCGGAAATTAATTTCGGAAAGGAACGTTCAATTAGCTTCTTGCGACTGTTGCATACGTTCGATACTCCTGAGGCCAAACGATTGGCAATAGACATTGTCAATGAGAACAGGGCCAAGATCGATAAATGGTATCTGCTTTCAACCGAAAACAATCGCACGCTCCTTGCTGACTTTCTGTTGCGCAATCCAGAGATGCTTAGCGAGCTCCACCCCAGTATCAAAGTGGGAGAGAATCCCACTCGACAGTGGTTGGCCGACCAGTTCAAAGTTCACGTATGGGTCTTGGATAAGTTTTCGAGTCGCATGCCTGCCGATACTCCGTTCGATCGGACACCGGCACCCAGCGATGTGCTGACTATGCTTGGTCGCGTGAATGCCCGCACAGCCGCGTTCGAGCTGCCCATACTGAGAGAGCTCTTGAACAAAGGCGTCGATCCGTTTGCTGTCAACCAGGTGCTCGACCACAAGCACTTTAACGATCCGGAGTTGCGCTCCCGACTTTTCGAGCGCATGAGCATGTTGGGATCACAACCAGGAACGGAAGCGGTGACGAAATTCTTGAAGTCCGTAGACAATTCGCTTAGATCTTCTCATTACGACTCAACCACTAATAGGTACGTCTCCTTGAGTCCTGATGAGGTCCTGTTCAATGTGAGAAGAGTTCTGTCTCCGGAGAATTGATTGTCCGCGCTCATACATCCAGCTCGAACGCTCGACAAGCAACATACAACAGTGTTCTAAAAATGAAACCACTTCGGACAGGCTGATTTTCGGAATATTTGGTTGTCATTTGTCGGGTTTTCCCTGTTATTTCGCCCTTGGTTTTGTCGTTATTTATCGGCTTTCGTTGGTGACATAATGGGGTGAGCGTTTGGAAGGAGCGAAAATATGTCTCGCAATTGGGTTCTGCGCGGTCTGGCGATCGCTAGCGCGTTTTGTCTTGTAATACTCGGCTTGAATTGTGCCGAGTCACATCAGAAAGATATCGGAGAAAGTGAAAAACCACGTCCAAATAACGAAACCAGTCAAACTCTCGGAGGCGCTGATCGTTTCCTCACCTTCATCAGCACCGACAAGCCCATGTATCGCAGTGGAGAGAAGGTCTATGCTCGCGGTGTGGTTCTCAATGCTGCCAATCACAAACCGTTGCCGAGCAACCTGACGGCTAACGCGACAGTCGAGATTAAAGGTCCTAAGGGCGATACAGTCGCTGGCGGAAATGCGCAAGCGCAAGACAGTGTTTGGAGTTTTGCCTGGGAAGTACCAGCAGAGCAGGCTGGCGGCGAATACAAGATTCATGTTACTTATCCGTGGGACGGACACGCTCCTGCAGAGCGCAAATTCGACATCCGTGCATATCGGGCTCCGCGCCTGAAATCGCAGATCACGTTCCTTCGAGACGGGTATGGTCCCGGCGACAAGGTTAATGCCACCCTCGATGTCAAACGGGCAGAGGGTGGAGTGCCCGAAGGTGCGAAAGTGAGCGTGATTGCACGCGTGGACGGTCTCGAGATAAAAGGCGCGGAAGCTAAAGTAGATGGCAGCGGGCTCTGCTCGGTGAGTTTCGACCTGCCACGCGAGATTCCTCGCGGAGAAGGCACGTTGGCGCTTGTCATCGAGGATGGTGGCGTAGTGGAGACCGCGTCGAAGACGATTCCCATTTTGCTCCAGACGGTCGATTTGCAGATGTTCCCTGAAGGCGGCGATCTGATTGCCGGCTTCAATAATCGTGTTTATATTCAGGCGAAACAGCCGAACGGCAAGCCTGCGGATCTCGTCGGCAAAGTGATGTCGAATTCCGGCTCTGTGAGCGAGTTCCGCACGGAACATGAAGGCAGAGGACGATTCGAGTTCATTCCTGAATCCGACAAGGAGTATTACGTTGCGATCACGGAGCCTGCCGGAATCAAAACGCAAGCTGGCTCTTGCCCTATTGGTGCGCAAGT
>CAYTDR010000095.1:0-13848 GCA_964436185.1 uncultured Candidatus Obscuribacterales bacterium
ACCATGTCAGCCACGCCTATTCCTCGTACTTTGCATATGGCGCTGTCCGGCACACGCGACATGTCGATCATCAATACCCCTCCGATCAACCGCGCTCCAGTCAAAACTTTTGTCGGCGAATACAAACTGCCTCTCGTTCGAACTGCGATCTTGCATGAGCTCGAGCGTGGTGGACAGGTGTATTTCCTTCACAACCGGGTGGAAAATATCGAGCTGATGGCTGGCGAGCTCAAGCAGCTAGTTCCAGAAGCACGAATTCTCATCGGTCACGGGCAGATGAACGAGCGCGAGCTGGAAAATGTCATGCTCGCATTCTCCAATCATGAGTTCGACATTCTCGTTTGCACGACCATCATCGAGTCCGGTCTCGACATTCCCAACGTCAATACCATCATTATCAACGATGCCGACAGGTTCGGTCTGGCTCAGCTTTATCAGCTGAGAGGACGCGTGGGCAGAAGTAATATTCAGGCTTATGCCTACTGTCTCTGCCGTCCTCAGAAGGTTCTCACCGAGCAAGCGCAGGGCAGGCTAAAAGCGATAAGGGAATTCACTTCGCTGGGGTCCGGCTATCAGATTGCCTTGCGTGATATGGAGATCCGCGGAGTAGGCAACATTCTCGGCGGTGAGCAGCACGGTCACATGGTCTCCGTCGGTTTCGACCTCTATTGCAAACTTCTTGAAGAATCAGTCTCCGAGCTCAAAGGTAATGCGGTCATGGGTGATCTGGACAGCCAGATCGACATCAACGTAACTGCCTTCATTCCTGAAACTTATATTCCTGACGGACAACAACGTCTGATGGAATACAAACGGTTGGCCGATGTCAGGAATGAAAAGGAGCTCGAACGTCTCAAGGAAGAGTGGAAAGACAGATTTGGTACCATTCCCGATGCCGCATCGAGCTTGATCAAGGTAGTCAATCTCAGGTTGCTTGCCAGCAGAGCTGGTGTCACTCAGGTTAAGCCGGATATGCAAGGTCTGCGTCTGTCGGTGAACATGAGATTGAACGAGTGGCTGCCGTTGCAGAAGCGCTTACCCAAGCACCTGGCACGAATTACGACTTACAAACCCGGTCTCGCTGGCGGACAAGGGTCGAGCCCGTATATTATTGTGAAGGCGGATGGACTGTCCCCAGGCGACCAGGTCGACCTTCTCGAGGAGCTCCTCAGCGCCATGGTGATTAGTTATCAGACAAATGCCGTTTGAGCATGGATGGAGGAGTGGCTGAGTGAGAAGAGAAGTATCTTGGTTGGTGGCGGTTCTGGCGATATCTCTCTGTGCATGCTCGAAACACTCCGCTGAATCAGACCCGGCAGACAAGAGTGCAGCAACGCCGGCGACACCGACTACGGCTGCTCCTCAAGAGCAAGCCGCAAACGCGGGCACCGTTTTTTATCAGAACATCGATCTCATGCGGCGACTCGACAAAGGACCTAAACTCTCCGAGCTGATCAAGAGAGACAAGATTACGGAGCAAACAATCATCTGCACCGTGGGCGATGACGCCATCAATGTCAGTGACTTCAAGAATGCGTATGACAGACGCACGGGCATGATTCGTGAGGCGGTGAAGAGCTTGCCGAGTATCGCGCCGCTTCTGGAGAAAGCCAAAAAAGAAGGAATCACGTTGACGGAGGAGGAAAAGAAAGAATTCCTCGATTCGGCACGTAAAAATCTAGGCAAAGATTTCGAAGCTAACTTGAAGGAGCACAAGATCACTGAAGCGCAGTTCGATAAGGACCTACTCGATATGGGTCTGGCGCTCAAGGTCGGCAGCCAAGACGCGGAAAAAGGGCTGGTTCAAGAACTGGTTAATCGAGCAATCCTTATTGATGCCGCACGCAAAGCCGGACTCGGCAAGAAAGCCTATAACCGATACTTCGAGTTCAAGCAAACTCCCAAGTATAAGAGTATCGAGACACTCTCGGAGTTTACTCCCCTGCAGTTGAAAGAAGCCTTAGTGGAGGGCTTCCTCGTCGAGGAGATGGTCGACAAGATCAATCGGCAAGCAACAGTCTCTGATGATGACGTGAGAAAGTATTACGACGAGAACAAAGACCAGTTCAAACATCCAGGTAGAGTAAGGTGGAGTCAGATTGTCATTGCTGCGCCTGCAGAAGACTCTGGCGCTCTGCAAAGCATCAGAACGCAGATCAAGGCGCAAATGCCGACCCTCTCTGATGAAGAGCTGGACAAAGAGGTCAAGAAAGCCGAGGATGGTCAAAAAGCGAAGGCTGACAAGTTGCTGCAGAAGGCATTGGCAAAGGCAGACTTCGCCGTTCTCGCTAATGAGAACACCGACGATCTTCCAGTGAGGTCGGCCAAGGTTGGTGGCGACATGGGCTTCACTTCCCCAGAGGAAATGAAAGGCTCACCACTTCTGGCACCATTGGCTACCGCGCTAGAGACAATTAAAGTGGGCGAAGTTTATCCCAAGCTGATCAAGTCGAGCTTTGGCTTTCACATAGTCAAGCTGACAGAACAACAGCCTTCGGGCGTTTTGCCCTACGGGGAAGTCAAGGCACGGCTGAAAGACATTCTTAAAGAGAACAACTCAAAAGCTGTCATCGCTCGATGGTTGATCGAGCAACGAAAGAAGGTTCCGATAAAACTGACTGCTCAGTTCGAATCTCTTATACCGCCGGTCAAGAGTTGAGTCTGCTGATAGTTCAGGTAATGCCTGACAACGAGATAAGGTTCCGATAAAGCTAACTGCTACTTTGGGCTCTCGTACCGCCGGTAATAGTTGAGCTCGGCGCAATCGACAGCATAAATTTCCCTAGATCTGAGATAATCACCAGGGGATAGAGCGAGGTTTCTATTAGATGTTTAATGTCAAGTTGACTGCGTACGGCGTATGCGCCCTTTTGATTGCTACCACCGGTGGTACTGCGGTTGCGGCCAAGGCGAAGAAACCTTCTTCAAGCGGCAAGGCAGGCACCAAGGCTGGAAAGAACGACCCACAAGCATATGATGCATTGCGCCAAGGCACCCGATTGCTACTTTTCAATCAACCCGATAAAGCACTCGCCAAGTTCAACGAAGCAATTTCTTTGAAACCTGACTATGCACGCGCGTATGCCAATCGAGCCAACGTTCATATGTTGAAGCGCAACTACAAAGATGCGATTTCAGACGCCAATAAAGCCATTGAGCTCGATTCGAAACTGGCGATTGCGTATGTGAACAGAGCGTGGGCATACAACGAGACACGCAAATTCCAGCAAGCGATTGAAGATTGCAACAAGGCAATTGAACTCGATTCGAAGCTGGTAATCGCTTACATAAATCGATCCCATGCACACAACAAGCTCGGCAACCACAAAGCGGCTCTGGAAGACTGCGATCAAGTCCTGAAGATCAATCCAAGATTTGCAGCGGCATACGTCAACAGATCCCATACTTATAATGGCTTGAAAGAGTATAAGAAAGCTGTTGAGGATGCCACCAAAGCGCTCGAGCTGAAGCCCCACTATGCCAAGGCTTACCTTAATCGCTGTCATGCTTACCGCGAGTTGGGCGAGTTCGATAATGCTCTCAAAGATGCAGATGAAGCTATTTCGCTCAGCCCAAAATTGGGTGCTGCCTACTTTAACCGGGCGAAAATTCTCGACGATAAGGCTGAGCGCGATATGGCAACAGCCAAGAAGCTCGGATTCTTTCCCTCCAAGGACGACGAAGACGACCTCGACTAAAGTGATAAGCGTGGCTTATCAGAGATACCCAGCACCGTGCGCACCTTGCATGTAAATCAGGACTGCTGCGGCAGGAAAAATCGCTGAGACGTTAACGATCAGCTAAGCAAGCAGTAGAACTTGTGATTGATTCAACTGAACCTTTTTATCGATTCAGCTGAATTTGTGATCGACCAATGATCAACCGAGCGCTCGAAATTAGCGGCCGTAATAGTGGACGTAATCAGACACTGTGAAATTATCACCAGCGTTTGATGCGGCTGCTGTACCACCGGTACCACCAGTTTCGGTCTCGCTGCCGGAATCTGCGGCGCCACCTGACTCTGAGGCTGATCCATTGTCGGCTACACCGCCCGAGTCGGAAGTTGACTCTACTGTGGACTCGTTGGCGGCACTCAGACTCGCTTCGTCATCAGAATTGCCCACATCTCCGAAAACGAATCCGCATTCGGAATCGGCGTTTGCTGCGCCACAGCTCAAGGCGAATAACACCGCCACCAGTATTGGAGCGAACCGCCCGAACGTTCGATTTTTAACTATCTTCATGCCGGATTCTCCTCTAACTTTTCGACACTCCAAAAATCTTTCAAGGCGATCATCAATTTTGGGCAAGGCGCAATCGAGATTCATTTAAAATCCTAACAGAATTGAGCGATCGCAGATCGATTTAAAACCAAATTGCGCTTGCGTTAAAGGCGCGACCAATTCACAATCAAGAACATATATGTGATACTGACATGTTCAAATCAGTGGCTATTTGTTGTAATTTTTCTCCTGAGAGTCTGAAAGAAGAGGATCGGAGTTGAGCATCGCCGATACCAAGAGAATACGAATCGGCCTATTGATGATCGATTCCGGTCTTATAACTCGTCAGGACCTGGAGGATTGCCTGCGCATGGCGGGTGATACCGGACTGCCTGTTGGACGAATTTTGCTTATTACCGGTAAAACGACAGAGGCGGTTTTGCAGGCGGCGGTACAGGCGCAGTCATTATTGAAAGACGGGCTCATAGACTTGAAAACATCCTATGAGGCACTGCGGAAAGTGTCTGTTGAGGCCATCTCCTTTCGCGAAGCGCTGCAAGCGATGAATGTTCTAGTTGCCGAAGTCGAGGTGAACAAACTGGGCGACCTGCTTGTGGCCGCGCAGTTCGTCAGTCGGGAGCAACTGGAGAAGGCATTGACCGACAGCACATCCAGCGGCTTGCCGTTCGGCCGAATGCTAGTAATCAACGGAGTGATCAACGAGTCGCAGCTGGCAGCCACGCTTAACGCTCAAATTCTCATTCGAGACAAGAAAGTCACCAAAGAACAAGCGATCGAGGGTTTGAAACAGGCTAGACGCAGGCAGATTGCGGTGGAAGTGCCGCTCATGGAGAAGGGCTTCTACAAGGTTCAAACAAGAGACTCGATACGTCTTGGCGAACTTCTCAGTCTGGCGGGATTGATAACTGATGCGCAATTGTTGAATGCCGTAGAAATAGGTCTGGTAACTCAGAAGGCGGTTGGCCAGGTCCTCGTAGATTTGCAACTGATTACCATCGAGACCTTGAGATTGGCTCTGCAAATCCAGGAGCTGGTCACTAAAGGCTCGCTGCGACCGCTCAATGCATCGCAGGTTCTGCTCCAAGTTCTTGACGGTGGTGTCAGTGTTGCAGAAGCAGTGACCATGGTAGAGAAGGACTCTAATATCGGTTTCAATCAGGTGTCGTTGAAAGACTTTCTCATGACCGCAAACACGGTTACCTCAGATGACATACAGAGTGCTTTCGAGCTGTCCATAAACAACAGTCAGATTCTGGGACGCATGCTTCTGCTTGCCGGTGTAATAGATGAGCCCACGCTGCAAGCGGCACTGCGCCTGGTCTTTCTTGTTCGAGGTAATTTGCTCGACATGGAACAGGCTCAAACCGCCTTCAACGCCAGCCAGCGCAACAGAACCAACATCGATGACGTGCTGCGCGAGCTCAATTTCCAGCCCTCGCCGAACCCTGACAGCGTATCTGAGTGAGCTGGTCGAGAGCTGGTTTGCGGGCGATAAGGACCATATTTATCGTACAGTCTCACAAAAGCTAAAATCGGGTAGGCTAATATGTAACCAGGAAGGAAGCAATGGCATACTCGCGCCCAAGGCGGAACCCGATTCACGACTCTGTCGTCTCTCCTCTTTTCTGGAAACTGACCTTCGAGCACTCTTAACCGGCACTACGAACAATGGCTGACCAGGACTTACGAGATATCGCCGAAAGGGAGAAACAACATCTCCAAAGCATCTGCCTGACTTGTGGCAAGCCGATCTCTACCTTGCAAGAAGGTTCTCTAACTGCATGGATTTTTGGTGACATCAACTGTTCGTGCCGGGACGCGAATATCACCGAGTCGCAACAACAGCTTCTGGCGCTCCAGTCGCCCGGTAACGTGCGGCATGCCTCCGACACGGATCTGCCGGAACGTTATCAGTTCCTCGAGCTGATTGGCAAAGGCGGGATGGCTGCGGTCTTCAAATGCAGAGACAAGGTGGAAGGGAAAAACGTCGCCATAAAGGTGCTTCGCCCGGAGCTTGCGGCAGATAAAGCAGCCGTCAAACGCTTCGAGCAAGAGGCAACATCAGCGATAAATCTCAATCACAGAAACCTGGTGAAACTTTTCAGCCACGGCAACGCTCCCAGCGGTTCACCATATCTGGTGATGGAGTATGTGGAGGGCAAGAGTCTTTCATTGATTCTACAGGAAGAGAGACGAATTTCGCCGGAGCGTTTGCTCCCCATCATTATTCAGGTCTGCGAGGCTCTCGGGCACGCGCACAAGAAGGGTGTGGTGCATCGTGACATGAAACCGAGCAACATTATCATCTCTCGCGATCAAAACGGACACGAAATGGTGCATCTCGTCGACTTCGGAATCGCCAAGGTCTTATCGCGCCCGGGCGAGACGATGGCGGAGCTTACTCAATCGGGAGAGCTGATTGGCAGCCCGCTGTATATGAGTCCCGAGCAGTGCGAGGGCGAAAATCTTGATGGACGTTCAGACATTTACTCGCTCGGCTGTGTGATGTTTCAGTGCATCACAGGAAAACCTCCATTTGGTGGCAAGAACGTGGTGAAGATTATCCTCAGCCACATTCGCGAAACATCTCCCGAGATCGAAGATAGCACCGTGCCGCAGGAGCTGAAAGAGATCATCGAAATTTGCTTGCGCAAGCAGGCCGACGAACGTTTTCAACGAGTCGAGGATTTGCAGGCGGAGATAGAAGGACTGACGCAAGGCGGACCGTCGAAGAAACGTGCGCCTAAACGTGAAGCCGGAGGACGGCGTTTTAAACAACTCGAGGAGGCAACCGCTCCACCCAAGCAGAAGCAGCCAGGTAATTCTGGTGGCATGGTGGTGCTCTCCGTCGTCGGTACCTTGATCGTAGTCGGAGTGGTGGCATTTTTTGCCAACCCAGGTATGTTTTCCTCCATGACGCCCTCGTCCGCACCTGTAACGCAGGCGAATATTGCCGAGGGGGTGGTTGGTTATTTTCAACCGCCGGAGGGAGGACGAGCAGGATTGGTGGTGCTTAAATCCCTTTCGCCATTGCAATCAACGTCAGCGAAAGGCTATGCGCTGGTGATACCAAATGCGAACGCGATTGCTAATCTCGATCCATCTCGTGCCAGGCTGGGAGAGTACTGGCGAGCAAAGTTTACGCCGACCAATGGTGCGAATATTCTTAGCGCAGTCGAACTCGTGAAAGTGAGTGAAACAGGTGAAGAAATAAAGCGCATCGGCTCGGTGATTATTAACATGTTTGCCGCTATCGCTACCGAGAAGAGCGGTGTGACTGCACAGTACCTGAAGAAGTACTACACACCGGCCTGGTCTGCCAATCGATATGCGCTCTTTCGTAGCACCTGGCGTGGTGTCAAATTCAACCTTTCATCTCAGGTAGAAAACATCTCGCAATCGTTCCTCAAAGTCGAGTATCTCGATCATCCCAGAAACATCGCGTCGGTGAGAGTGAAGACGGATTTGTGGATTAAAGGCAATCCCGCATACTTGCGAATCCAGGCTGCAAAAGAAGGCGCATCCTGGAAGATCGCGCGTGTCGAGCCAATCTCAGAAGCAGAGTGGCAAAAGCCAATCAGCGACTAAACGATCCCGGAAGGTACCGTTTATCTCAAAAGGCTCGGTCTAGTCCCGATGTCGAGGAAACGGATCAGAGCGTTGAAGTCAGCATTGAAGACAAATCCACGTGCGCTCTCCTCGACAGAGTATCCTTCGTCATTGAGCACACGTCTCATGTAGGACGTCAGCGGGCTGGAAATATTAAAGAGGACCTTGGCATAGTCGTCACCAAGTTGAGTATCTCTGTGCGGATATTCAATTGCCTTTTTTGACCCACCGGAGATGTATAGATTGAAGAGAAGAACCGGGCCGTCACTGCTCGATAACGCCATAAGCTGATGTGCGGCGGAATCCGGACTGCCATCCGATGACTCGCCGTCGGAAATATTGATCGCGATGGGCGGAAAACAGTGGGGATGTGTCGTAAGCCACTTCTTCAAATACTGTGTGGCAAGAGAGAGTGCCTCGCACATGGGAGTGTTGCCCGCCGCTTTGGGCTCGAACCAGATAGGAAAGTTGGTCGTCTTGGTTTCCTTTTGACCGCTTCGAGTGGTGACCAGTTTTTCTCGCTGCTCGACTCGCAATGGATAGTTGCCAACCAGGCTCACCGGCACCATCTGCCGCTCACGGAGAATGCCGGAGAAGACAGGACCGACTCCATCGCCACCATATCCAATGACGCCTGCGTGATAGTAATCTCGTATGCCATCAGATTTGGTGCACTTCGAGATGAGATTTTGCAACAGTCCATTAACTGCATCGGCGACGCCTTGCGCTTTGGTCGTTCCGTTGTTGTCGATCGGTTCTCGCATCGATGCGGACTGATCGATGAGAATGAGAAAGGATGACGGATTAGATCGGCTGATTTCGGCTCGGTAAGGCATATTTCGTATCTTTTCATCAGGTGCTAATTAATCGTCCCAGATCATATCGCATTTAATTCTGGAATGACTTTCGTATTTCTGAATTGCAGCGGCGTGGCGGCATCGCTGGCGAACAGAATACGTTTCGAGCTCGCCTTCCACGAAGTGCCGGCGTGAATACGCAAACTAATTTGGTTCTCTTGTTTCTTCTCCCGGAATTTGTAACTTGATCGTCTCGTGGCTGGTTGACCTGCAAGAATTATCCACTCTTTGGATTTGAAGGAAAGCGAAACCAGCAACAGCAGAAGTTCTTGCCAGGGATGGAGTCGCCCCGGCGAAGGTGGTAGGATCGTCGCGGCTCGTCAAAAGGGAGTGGGCGATGAACCGGAACTCTATCTGTGCTGCAGTCGCGTGTTCTTTTGTTCTGTCCGGCGTTTTACCTTTGTCGACTAAGGCTGGGACGGCCACGAAAGGGCAGCCCGCGCCGACACAGCTAATAAAAGTACCGATGACCCGCCAGGCGACGAACTATACTTGCGGTGTTGCAGCCCTGCAGTCGGTTCTCGCCTACTTTGGCGACGATATAAGAGAAGGAGCTCTGGCTAGCGAGCTGAAATCGAACAGCAAGATAGGCACAGCCTACCAACAGATTGCACGATTTGCGCGGTCGAAGAGCTATAAAGTCGATGTGTTGAAAAATATGAGCATCGAACGTTTGAAGGGCTTGCTAGACAAAGATCAGCCGGTAATCTGTTTGGTCCAGGCCTGGGCCCAGAGGCAGGTCGACTACTCCAGGGACTGGAACGATGGGCATTATGTGGTGGCGATTGGCTACGATCACAACAAAATTTACTTCATGGACCCTTCGACAGTTGGCAATTACACCTATATTCCAACCGACGAATTTCTCGCACGCTGGCACGACACGGACGGCAAGGAAAGGTTAGTTCATTTTGGAATGGTCCTGACGAAGGGAAAGCCAGCATACGACGCCTTCGAGTTCAAAAAGATGGAATAGCGGATCGATTCGATTTGCCCTTTCGGGCGACGGGTACATATTCAGGAAAGATCGTAAAGTGATTAATCCGGGATGGACTACGAGTTTAAAGACGACGTTCGAATAAAGGAAAGCGCAGGCTTTGTCGATGGCGCGCGCCCTGAGATCTTGGTTGAGTCTCCAGACCAGGATAAGCCGGACGAGGTCGAATCAATTCATGCCGGACGAATCTCGTTTGCGCAAATAGTGCTAGGAGAACGATTCAAGGTTCTTGACGTAATAGGCCAGGGCGGCATGGGTGCGGTATACAAGGTCAAGGACGAAACAGATCGAATTTTCGCCCTCAAACTTTTGAAACCCGAGTTATGCCAGGACAAGGCGGTGTTGAAAAGGTTTCAGCACGAGGCTGCTGCGCTTGCTGAGCTTGACCACGACAACATCGTGAACGTTTACGACCATGGTATTACCAGCGATGGCGCACCGTATATAGTGATGCCCTGCCTGGAGGGAGGAACACTTTCTGATTTGCTTTCGAGACAAGGCAAAGTGGCGCCCGAACAAGCGATCAAGATTTTGCTTCAAGTGTGTCAGGCACTTTGTTATGCTCATGATCGCAAACTCATACATCGTGATATAAAACCGAGCAACGTGATCCTGAAAGAACACTCTGCCGAATTGGACGGAGCTGATCCCGTTATTCAAATTGTGGACTTTGGCATTTCAAAAATGCTGGACGTAACGAATCCGGCGACAATTAATATGACTCAAACCGGAGACGTTTTCGGTACACCTGCCTACATGAGTCCTGAGCAATGTCAGGGCGAAGATGTAGATCATCGGACCGACATCTACAGTGCTGGTTGTTTATTGTATGAAATGATTACTGGTAATCAGCCTTTTAAAGGGACCAATGCTATTCAGGTAGCGTTGAAACAGGTGAGCGGAGAAATTGAAAGCTTCGCAGATAAGTGTCCGGATGGTCACATTCTGGTCAGTCTCGAGCAGATCGTGCGCAAGTGCATGCACAAGTCGAAGGCTGGGCGATACCAGACTGCGGAGGAATTGATTCGCGATTTGAATCTGGTTAAGTCTGGCCGAGAGGTTGCCTATGAGGAGCCAATTGCCGAAGCCGCTGCTACGAATAAGCTGACTGAAAAAATCACCAGGATTTGCCGGAGCGTCAGCCTTTTCATGCTGGGCGCTCTGGCGTGGTTCTGGTATCTCTTACTCTTTCCGCTTGTCTTCACGGTTGCTGATTTTGATAGCAGCTCTCGCTTAGCCTTGATTATTTTTCCATGCATGGCCGCATTCATTCAGTTGAAATGGATTTCTGAGCTATTCCAACAACGAAAGAAGCGTCGTTCTCTGGGATTCTGGTGTACCGGGCTTACATCATTAACCATCCTGGTTTCCTGCGTTTCTGTAGCCGCCTGCCAGATCGCCGACAAGCCGCAGTGGCTTACGGAGTGCTTAACGGGAATTTTCTTGATCAGCTTTCCTTGTACATGGCTTCTCCTAATCGTTGCGGCACTTATTCGTCTCACCTGGCTTCCATACTTGTTTCGTCGCATTAAGTGCTGGTTTACGAAGGAGAAGATGGAGCCGCGTCGGACAATTCCGATCAGTCTCGCCAGAGCATCGAAGATAGTGTCATCGATTTGCGCAGTTGTACTTCTCTCATTCGTAATTGCCTGGCCTTCAGGTTTTGGTGCTGCAATTGGAGGTCTGGGCAAATTTAGCGACACAATGGGTGCCAATCTGGCCAAACCTGTTCTTCAGCTCTCCGTATTTTGCAACTCGAGCTGGCCTGAGAGTTATGTCCAGCTCACCAAGTATTACAGCAATCATGGTGATCCGGCAGCGGCACTGAAAGTAATAGAGCTCGGTATCTCAAGGTACCCTCAAGAATCGAATCTCTTTGTAGCCAGGGGTATTGTGATGTCCGTGGCGAATAGACCAAGAGAGGCCTTTGGGGACCTCAACAAGGCGCTGCAGATTGATCCTAGAAACACTGGAGCGATGGTTACGCGAGGCAACCTGTATCTTTCATCTGGTGATTTTTCCAAGGCGAAGGCGGACTTCACTAACGCACTGGTTTTGAAACCAGTTGGTGCTGAGCAGTTTGAGTGCCTTGGTAAGCGCGGTGTGGCATCCTACGCTCTGGGCAAATTTCGAGAAGCAGCAGACGACTTCACCAGTCTGCTGGAGGTTTCTTCCGAAGACCGTGCGCTCAACTATGTTCGTCGTGGCCTTGCCTTCAATGCGCTTGATGAACAGGATAGAGCCCGCCAGAGCTTCGAGTCGGCTTTAGATTCAACCGTTCAGCTTACAGCCAACGACATGTTAATCAAAGCTTTTGCTCAGAAACAACTTGGGCAGCAAGAATATTTTCTCGAAACGTTGAAAGAAGCAGAAGAGAAAGGCGCGAATAAAAGCAAAATCAAGGAGTGCATATTTGGGAACGTTCCCGGAGTTACGCTTTCTTGGTGAAGTAACGAGTAACGGTGATCATGCCTTAGTAGTAGGAACTCGCACCAATGACCGCTAATTGGCCAACACTGCAAGATTACAACGAGGCAGTTCAATGTCCGGAAGATTGTTTCGAGGATGAAGAGCTGATGTTCGCAGCGGTTGATGAAAACAAGCTCGGGCTGCCTCGTCCCATTACAGGAGCGTTCGCCTCCGTTTATAAGTTCACAGGAAAAGAAAGGACGATGGCAGTCAAATGCTTTCTTCGCAACGCCTTCAGTCAGCATCAGCGCTATGCACAGCTGTCTCAATTTCTCTCCGTCAACAATGTTTCTCATATGGTCGATTTCGACTACCATCTGAAAGGCTTATTTCTTGATGGCGGGTGGTATCCAATCGTAAAAATGGGCTGGGTGGAAGGGGTTACGCTTGAACAGTTTATTGCGCGTAATGTCAGTAATAGAGTTCAAATTTCGCGAGTGATCAATCAATTCATCGCCATGATGCGCGATTTGCAGCAGGTCGGCATGGCGCACTGTGACCTGCAGCACGGCAATATTTTGGTTCAGCCGGACGACTTGAAACTGGTCGATTATGATGGCATGTTCGTGCCCTCCATGGAGGGCGAGAAAAGCAATGAGCTGGGGCATGCCAACTATCAGCATCCGGCGAGAGCGGCTGGTCACTTTCACAAAGATCTAGACAATTTCAGTGCATGGATCATCTTTCAGAGTCTGGTTCTTCTCAAGCTAGACCCAACTCTATGGCACACCTTCTCTGGTGGCGACGAATGTCTTCTCTTTAGAAGAACCGACTATGAGGATCCTGAAAATTCACGGTTGTTGCGGACGCTCGATAAACACTCAATACCTGAGATCAATCAGCGTGCAATCTTCTTGCGCAAACTCTTCAAGGAGAAGATTGACAGAATTCCTCATTTTTCTTCGCGATTCCCTCCGCCTCGAGGAGGAGAGCGGAGTGGACCCGAATTCGGCATGCCGGCACAACTTGCCTCAGGGACAAGACATGATGTCGCCCGTGGTGCCGCTGTTGCTAAGAACGGCACAAAGTCAGCGATCGGCAGATCATCACCTCAAGGCAGCGCGCCGAGGCAAATATCGAGGGTCCGGCGTCCACGGAGCTGGCCGAAGGAGGCAGATTACGAGAATGCAATTGCAGGATTGCGTTTCGCCGATAGAAAGTTGAGACAGGGCAAGCGCCTGGCGGATCGCATCGTTGGTGATAACGGCTACATTTTTCGAGTCAACTGTCTCTTTCAGCACTATGCGATCAAGTGTTACAAGCAAGATGTAGCCGATCGTCTCATGAGATACGTAGCAATCAGCAAACACAATAAACAGTTTTCAAAAAAATATTTCGTGGAGTTCGAGTACGAAGAAGAGGGCCTCTACATAGCTGATGGCTGTGTACCGATTTTGAAGATGGAATGGATCGAAGGCAGAACGCTAGAAGAGTATGTGGCGGCCTGCTTGCGAACCCAGAATCCCAGTGCCTTGAAACGACTGTTGATAGATTTTAGAACCATGCTTGAAGCTCTCTCGAGAGATAATATCGCCCATGGTGACCTGGAGCCACGAAATATTCTGGTCGACGAGGAAGCGAACCTGAAGCTCGTTGATTACGATAACTTGTACGTCCCGGCATTGGCTCGGCTGGAAAGTCCGGACATCGGCAGACAGCTCTATCAACATCC
>CAYTDR010000096.1:0-13808 GCA_964436185.1 uncultured Candidatus Obscuribacterales bacterium
GCTAATTCGGTGACTGCAAACGTCGAACGAAACCGGTTCATACCAGGTTGATCGCAATTGGAGTTTGTCTTATTTCAAAGGATAATTAGCTGCAGGATTAGGCGGGAACCCGGGCTCATCAGTTTGAGCGACTCTCAGGTCTGTGTGTGTGACCACTGGCGAGGCGCTGGATGGGTATCGGAAGGGACGGGACATATATGGAGCAAGATCAAAATTGGAATTTGCTCGCTCTTAGGATAGTGCAATCAGATGCTGACCGGGTCAACAGCGCATCGCACAGATCAGGCGACTGCCATGTTCTGCGCAGCACGGATGGCTGGTGCTTACTTGCGGGAGCGAACGTAACATCCGGAGGCAACGTCCCATGGAAGCTGGCTAGAGCGGATCAGGCTGTATAAGATGATCGGAATTCCGATTCCCGTTATTGGTACCAAAATTAGTATCACGGCCTTGAGAGCGTTTCGTCCCCACGCTTGTCCCCAAGAGATTCGCTTACCGGCTGCATCGCAGATCTTCATATTGAGAAACTGTTTTCCTGGTGTCGCTCCTCGAAGCCGTTCAAAGAATGGGTTGTAGACAATGTAACAAGCCACTGGACCGAAGAGATAGAACAGAAGGAAAAGGAATCCGAAGAAATCAGCGCCTCGTTCTGCCGATCCACCAAAAATCGTAAACAACATTCCGGCGATCCAGCCAAAGAATCCCGCCAGAATAATTCCTGCGAAATAGAGACAACCCGCAAAAGTAAGACAGACGGAACCGTCAATCAACGACGCAAGGATTCTCTTTCCAAGCATGCCGGTGTCCAGGCGCAACTTCTGCCTTGCAAAAGTCGGCGCCTTGCCATCGTACACATCAATCAGATCCTTTGCCATCTGATTAGTCGAGTCATAACGCTCCTTGGGGTTTCTTTCCATAGCGCAAGAAATGACAGCCAGAAGGTTGCTATCGATTCTTTCGTGCGCAGGGATGACTAGCTCATCACCGATTTTCTTCGCGATCAGCTCGATTGGATTGGCGCGAGCGAACGGTGTTTCGCCTGCAACCACCTCATACAGCATGCAGCCCAGCGCGTAAATGTCTGACTTGTAGTCGATCGCCTCTCCCAAGCACTGCTCCGGACTCATATAAGTTGGAGTGCCAAGAAACTGACCGTTTGCCGTAAGAGTATTGAACGTGTCGGCGCTTGCACTAACGACCTTGGCGATGCCGAAATCGAGAATCTGGGAATGTTCTGATCCCTCATTGTTCTCGATGATGATGTTGCTTGGTTTCAGGTCTCGATGGACAATTCCGGCTAAGTGAGCCGATTCCAAACCTCCACAGATCTGAATGAATAGCTTGAGTGCTGAACGCAACGGCACAGGACCCTTGTCGCTCAGCCGCTTGGACAGGCTTTCGCCGTCCACGAAACGCATCGTTATGAACGGCGAACCATCCCTTGCCGATCCGTAACCGTATACAGCGACAATGTTTTCGTGGCTCAGGCTCGAGGCAGAGATTGCTTCTTGCTCGAATCGTTTGACTGCTTGAGCGTCAGAAAGCAGCTCGCGCTTCAACACCTTTACTGCCAGAATCTGATCTAGATCTTTGTCGTAGGCTTTGTATACGCGTCCGCTTGCACCGCTGCCGATGAAATCGATTACCTGATATCTGTCACCGAGATCGACAAGCTCGTTCGAATTGTCCGCGCTTAACTTATTGTTTTCCGGTTCGTTCTTTTGGCTATTCGAGTATTTTTCACTGCCGGCAAGAACGTTTGAACTGCCCTGGAGAACGACCCTATCCAAGGCTTCTGAATTGGTTTGATTGTCGTTTGATAAACCGTCGGGACGGATGGGTTCGCTCTGCCCAACTTGAATTCCTGCTTCTATCAAACTGCTGTCAAAAGGTTGGGTCGTGCCATCAGGTACGATGTCATCTTTTTCGAGTATTCTCAACTCTTCGGCACGAAGCATCGCATTTGGTTTTTCGTCAGTCATATAGTTCTTACCAGTGGCAGAACTCCGCCTGTACTCTTCCGTAGTCGGCAGGTCGAAAGTTCGAAAATTATCGTTTCAACTTCATCACTCCATACTTTACCAAGTATTTTGAGGGTTGGAACGGATTTTCAAGCTGTTCAAGGGTTTTTGTTGGAGGAATCGGTGTCTGACGCCGGGTTCCGCTCGGAAATTCTGGTCGTCTCTGACTGGGTCGGTTGTTTCGAGTTGTTGACGGCGCTATCAGTGTCGGTTTTGTTTGATTTTGAGCTAAGGTAGAGCTCTTCAGCGAGCTTCTTGGTCTTTTTTAGTCGCCCTTTGACTTTCAATCTCACAAAATGATCGATTATGAACCTTGGAACCGGCAGTCCAGGATCGACATACGACTCGAGAGTAAGTTTGGTCTTTTCCGGACCTGTCGCCTTAAGGGTCCAACCGCCGGCCATGTCCTTGAGCCGGTTCGATTTGATCATCTTGTAATTTATTGAGGTTCTTGGAACCGCCGTCACGCGCATTGTTGTATGGCACGTCCCGAAGACCGGCAGAGACTTGAACTCCTGCTCAACGATCGCCTCATTAGCCTTCTCCTCGCTTATGGAGGCGTCAAACCTGTTTGCGTTGGTTATCGTGTTCCAAACTTGATTTTGTGGTGCGTTGACGACCACGCTCTCCTGGACTCCTTTTGCTTTGGCCCAGGCGCAAGGCGGGACAGATAGGAGGACGGCTAACAAAGGAACTAAGACTCGGGTTCTGCTCGACATTGACGAATTGATTCCAAGGGACTGGATCGAAGGACCCAACAAATTGTGATATCTCCATCATAGTTCATTTTTGATTTGATGGTGCCTTTGATATTGAAAACATCACTAGACTCGCAACCTGCTTGCGATACGGGTTTTCGGCGTTAATGCGGAGATCACGATGGACCTGGCATCGCTTTGATTTTAGTATTAGTACAACAAAACGAATTCGCTGTCAGCGAGCAACCGAAAAAACCAACCACACTCACTCACTCACACCGGTTTGCTGACATTCGCGTTGAGGCACTGTCCATCTGTGACGGGCTGGCAACTGCTAATAGCCATTCCTGTCGCAGATCGTCAATGTCCAGGTGTCCTTGTACTTCTCCTTGTCGAAAATGAGTTGACACTGATATGAAACGAGCGCCGCTCTCTGAGCCGTGGGCTTACTGTGTTCTGCAGGAGCGAACGCAACTGCCCTTGGACTTGAAGCAACGGAACTCGAAGAAATCTCAGCCCATCTCTTTAGTAAGAAAGAACGGAACAACCGATACTCTTTCGAATAATTCGACGATACTCCATCTCCAGGCGATCGGCATGCGAACCGGCGTCTAAATACTTGTCGAACGGAACTTTCAGATCAAAATAAGGGTGCTTTGTTATGGAACTTTCTGGCTTTAACCCAATCTGTATCGGATTAGTAATTTTAGCATTGGTCGGGACGATAGCTCGCTCTATGGTACTGTATATGGTGAGAGATCGTCACGTGCAGAAATTCAAGAAGTCGATGCCGATTTCGGATTGGGGTTACTACGGTAGTATCAATAGCCCGAAAAGATTGAATGGCTGCGTCAAGTTGCATAAACCTTGCAGTACAGACATGTTTCCATGATACGTCAGTAAACTTGTGCGTGTCATTGCAACGCGCGAGCTGATGCGAATTGATCATTAAGATATACGGCGCAAGTCGAAATCGACATTGGTCGAAAGCCTATCATGTTGTGTTGTCTTCGATGGCTGTAGCATTCATGTACGAACGCGATTCGTGAGTTGGCCGGTCAGCTCGACGACGCATCTAGAATGATGGAAGGTAGTTCGATGCTTCGCTTCAAAGACTGAGGAAACAGTTGGTAGTCGTCGAAAGGAGTTGTTATGTACAAGCATACGCAATGCGTTCCACCTGGTGTGTTGACAACATTCGGAACCATCGCCGGGCTTTCGTCTCTCGTCGTTCCCAGGGCATTAAGAGCCTTTACCGGAATTTCGCTTGGAGGCGCACTGTTTACTTTTCGTTCGATGACAGTCACCATCGACGAATCCGACATCACGCTCGAGTTTGGAAATTGGCTCAAAATCAAGAAAATTCCGTTGCACGAGATCGAGAGCTCGAGCATCGAGCGCATGCATCCACTGCAGGGATGGGGCATTCATTTTGTTGGAGAAGGATGGCTTTACAACGTTTATGGACTGGATGCCGTCAAAGTCACTTTGAAGAATGGCGAGAAGATATTTATTGGCAGTGATGAGGCGGAAGAGCTTGACTCGTCAATAAAAAGTGCGATTGCAGCAAGCTAGGTAACTAAGTAATCAACCAAATTCAAATTCTTACAGAGGGGCGAATCGTTCGCACTCTCTGCGTTTCGGCAAGATGAGTAAATTACATCTTTCGAATTCTTTTACAATTGATTGACACCATTCTTCAATACTCGATAATTGAATGTATGAGTAATCTTCGCCACTACATGCAACCTGAGTACGCAGTCCCAACTACCCGTTGGGGAGGAGCCGGCCCATTCATGCATAGTAGTTGAGATTAGCTCATATTGCTTGTGATGGCTCCTCCAGCAAAAGAGGAGCTTTTTTTTTGTTCGGAAACCCCCGGTAAGACCGGTGTTTTTAAAAGGTGATGGATCATGAACGATGCAGTTAAAGCGGAAAATTTACGGAAGGTCTTTGAAGTGACGTCAGGCGGTCTCTGGGCCAGAGCAACGAGAAAGGTTGTTGCTGTGGACGAGGTAACGTTCGCCGTTCCTGAGGGACAATCGCTAGCTTTCATCGGACCAAACGGAGCAGGCAAGTCGACTACGATTAAACTGCTGACTGGAATCATGACTCCTACCGATGGCCATGCTTCGGTATTAGGGTTGGTGCCATGGAAGCATCGGAGTAAGTTGGCGGCGAAAATTGGTGCGGTATTCGGTCAAAGGTCTCAGTTGTGGCTACATCTGCCGCCAAAGGACACTTTCGATCTCTTAGCCAGCATATATTCACTCTCCAATAATGAATATAAGAAAAGACGCGACATGCTTGTCGAGCGGTTTGGACTTGGTCGTCTTCTCGACACGCCGGTCCGAAAACTTTCTCTCGGAGAAAGAATGAGAGCCGAAATCGCGGCATCTCTCTTGCATAAGCCGCAGATCGTCTTTCTTGACGAGCCGACCATCGGCATTGACGTTGTCGCTCGCCGCGAGTTGCGCGACTTGATTCGCCAATGGAATCGTGAGGAAGGTTTGACTGTCTTTCTCACCAGCCATGATGCAGGCGACATTGAGGCAGTCTCTGACCGGGTTATCGTCGTCAATGACGGACGAATTGCAATCGACGGAGATGTCTCGAAGATCAGGCGCGAAGTGCTTACTTCTCGAGTGGTCGATGTTAAGTTCAGAGAGTCTCATGACTGGCAGCCTTGCGCAGGAGTTCAGGTCTTGAAGAAAACTGCCTATGAATTGGTGGTTGAGGTCGACACCCAAATCACGTCGGTTGAGAGCGTTGTGGACAGCCTGCTCAGAACGGCTCCAGTGGCGGACATAAGCATAGAAATGCCGCCACTGGAGGATGTAATTGCACACTTGTTCACCGAAAAAAAGTATGCGGCGACGACGATGGTATCAAGGAGGTGATAAAAGATGATATCGACGAATAGACGAAATCCATTGGGAAAATACTTCAAGATTGCGGCTACCGCCGCACGTTCCAACTGTGCTTACCTGTCCGAAGTGGTGAGTCGAAGTATCTTCCTCGGCGTTGTACTCTATATATTTCTGCGCTTGTGGCAGGTGACATTTTCTGAAAGCGGACACGATAGGCTTGGCGGCCTGACGTTGTCTGAGATGATCTGGTATCTCACGATGTCAGAAGCCATCGTACTCTCAGACAGCAGAATGTCTCAGCAGGTAGATGAAGACGTGAGAGGCGGAACATTGTCCGTAAAGCTGATTCGACCGATTGCCTACCCTCTCTATACTTTGAGCTCGTTTCTGGGAGAGCGAATCGTGCGCTTCTTGCTTAATCTAATAGTCGGTGGGGCTGTCGCCTTCATTTTCGTGGGACCGCTCAGTATCAACTGGATGACACCGTTATTGGTGATTCCAGCAGTGTTTCTTGCCTTTGTTCTTGATGGGTTGTTCCAGCTCATAATCGGTTTAGCCGCCTTCTGGTTAGAGGATACGTCCGGAATCTTTCTCATCTATTCGAGACTGAGAATGCTCCTGGGAGGAATGCTGATTCCAGTGCAACTGCTTCCGCATTGGCTCGTGCCGACAGTAAATGCTCTGCCTTTCACGAGTGTGATTTATGCACCGGCATATTTGTTCGTCACAGGTGGTTGCGAGGACTTTGCTGGATTGTTTCTTCGACAATTGGTTTGGATAGCGGTGGCTGCTGTTTCAGTGCGTTTTGTCTATGACAGGGCATTGAAGATAGTGGCAGTAAACGGAGGTTAACTAAGATGTTTGGCTTGGCTAAGTATCTCAGTCTGGTGAAAGACTACATAAAGCTCAACTGGCGGATTCACATGCAATACCGCGGGGCTTTCATAGCTCAGGCAGCGGCGATGTTCTTGAACAACGGTGCCTGGCTGGCCTACTGGACGCTCTTCTTCACTACATTTCCAGTGATAAGAGGATGGACGGTCTCCGATGTCATAACATTGTGGGCTATAACTACGGCCGGTTTCGGTTTGGCTCATACATTTTGCGGCAACGCTCACGTGTTGGCGACGATAATCTCGCGCGGCAAGCTGGATGCGTGGCTCTTGTATCCGAGAGCTCTTCTACCGCATTTGGTGCTGGGGAGAATGAGTGCTACAGCGATAGGTGATGCTATATTCGGTTACTTCATTTATATCGTTCTCATCCGCCCGGACTGGCCTCATTTCCTCCTTTTCACAGAGCTGACATTGTCTGTGGCCATTCTCTTCCTGGGCTTCAGTATCGGAGCCGGCAGTCTGGCTTTCTTCCTGGGGAACGCAGAAATTCTGTACGAACAGATGTTTTTCTCCATGGTCACTTTCAGCACGTATCCGTTCGCTTTGTTTGACGGGTGGGTGAGGGTAGTGCTCTACACGGTGATTCCAGCTGCCTTTGTCAGTCACTTCCCGGTGGAGGCCTTGCGTCATCTCTCGCTTGCAGATGCCGGCTTTGCTCTCCTTGGATCGATTGCTGTTCTCTTCGTCGGCGTTAGTGTGTTCTATGTCGGCCTGAAAAGGTATGAGTCTGGCAACCTGATAGAGCTGCGCGCCTGAAATCTACAAAAATCATGGCGTTATGCTCCAAACCAAGTGCTTTAGAAGTAGAATGAAGCCAAGAGCCGCAAACACAGGTGAATAATGAACGAAAAGGATACAGCTCCTTCTGCCGCATTGACCGAGTTTTCCGGAGCGAATCCATGCGCGTCTGGCGTTGTCAACGATGACGCCGGCGCCGTCCAGCCGGACTGCGGTTCGCCCCAGGAGGCGGTCATATCGGTGCAACCGGCTTCTGCCGAGGCGAAGGAAAACTGCCGAAACAATGTCGGTTCCGCTCATTCCGAAAACGGGAAGTGCGACAACGAAGGCAGCCAGACTCGTGATGCGGACACGGAAAGCTGCGACCGGGCTCAACCTGCTGAGAATAAAATAGCCCAACCGGTAAGCGAGGAAATCTTCGGCTCCGCGCCTTTGGATGCCGAGGATAATGAAGAAATATTTTGCCAGCCGATCGCGGCTAAGACCGAGGAGATCTTTGGTGATGCCCCTGGCGAAGACACTCGAGAGATAGTGAGTGCGGGAGCGCAGCGAATAGGCATTCCGCTTGAAGAGTGGGAGCCGGATAATGCTGTGACACCGGGGATGGTTGGTGAGGTCGAACGTTATATTCAAGGACTTTTCACAAAGAAAGGTCTGGATTCAGCGTCTACAGCCGTTTCCAATGCACTTGCCGACATGGCGCGGAAAGGCGTGGAAGGCTTTCGAATCGCCAACGATTTGCTCGGTGAACTCGTAGAGAAGATGTCCAGCGTGGAATCATTCAAAGTGGTTCCCAAACCGCCTATGGAGCTGGAAGTGGAGATTTGTTCGAAGAAGGAGCAGACATTCTACGTCAAGCAGAAGGTATTACCAATGGTGGAGCTCACCGGAGTCAGATTCGGTAAGCGTGTTCATTTCGAAGCTAAAGTGGACACCGAGCGGAAAGCCTTGCGAATGACGATTAGCGATGGCATCACCTTCTTTTTCAATCTTGGACCTCTGTTCGGAATTCAACCGGTCCGCGTTAAAGGGACCGGATATTTGAAGAGAGATGATAAAGGTAGACTGGTGATGATCACGACGGTGCGTGTGCCCGGACTGGATGTTGACGTTGACATAACAGTGCCATTGGGACTGTTCTTCGGCAGCCCAACAACCAAGCCATAGTGTTTCTGTCATCAAAAATTCTGGTTTTGCAAATTGCAAAGTTTGCAAGCCCTGCTCAACAAGCGAAAATTTAAAATCAAGATCTCAGTCTCATCTCGAGGCAGTCAGCAGCCCACTGAGTATCTCGCGTGCCCTAAATTGTACAGAGCTGGACGTTTTCGAACTTGTGATGATAGTTCTGGTGGCAGGTAACCTTGCGCTCCAGCGCCTCGATGACGGCGTCTGCGAAATCGACGCCCTCCAGCTTTGTAGCATTGCCGAGACCGCCAGGACTGAACACGTTCAAGCCCATGAGCTTGTTGCCGACGATGTCCAGACCGACAAAAAACATGCCGTCCTGAACCAATTTCGGTCTCACCATATCCGCAATTTCCAGCATGGAATCAGTCATCTCCGCCTGCTCGAACGTCCCGCCTGCGTGAGCGCCTCTGCCATCATCAGACGGCGAGAACACCCTTCGATACATGCCAAATTTACCTTTGTATCGCAGCGGTTCGCCATTCAATAGGAAAAGTCTGGTATTACCTCTGGTGGCTTCAGGAAAATACTCTTGCGCGATCAGATAACCATCCGCTGCCAAAGCATCGACGATCTGATTCAAGTTTTTCGCTTCCTGTTTCTCGAGAAAGAAGACTCCCTGTCCTCGTGAGCCTTGCAACGGTTTGAGCACTGTCCTTCCCGGAGATTCGTTGGCGAAGTCTCTTATCGCTTTCCTGTCTCTCGTAACGATGGTTCTCGGTCTAGCCTCTTCGGGAAACGTCTGGAAATACATCTTGTTGATTGCCTTTGACAACCCGTTGGGGTGGTTGAGGACAATCACTCCTTTTGACATAGCCAGCCTGCCGAAGTTAATTCCAACAGATTGCGCCCAGGTGCGAGAACCTGTTTCCAACGAGGGATCGCTTCTGAGAAAGAGAACATCGAAGTGCTCTACGGACAACTCTTCGACCCTTGCCTTTTTACTTTGCAGGTCTTTAAGGTAGCTTTCATGCGTTTTATAGCTGTTTTTAGGAGCCTGTCTGGCAGTCGCTCTGATCGAGTCGTCTTTGTCGAATTTGAACCCATCAGCAGAGACGGTCCAGACCTCATGTCCTCTATCCAACGCGGCAATGGCCAGCCGGTTGGTCGTGTAACCGATCTCTTCGGTCATAAAGTCATTTACGAACAATGCCAGTTTCATGCAGACGCCTTTGCCTACCTGCTTACTACGCTTGTCATAGCGTCAAAGACGGGTTCTACTGTCGATGTCAGTGCCTTCTGAATCAACTCCAGTTGGTCATCGAACGGCTCGCCTGTCCATTCGTTCATAAAAAACTTCTTGACCTCGATCGCCAGGCAGATGCCGCTGGCCGGGTACTGGCTGTGAATCCAATTAGACATCCAGCCGCCTTCGAATTTGACATTCTCTCGTACGTCGAGATTTCTGCCGCCGAAATCATAGGAAGAGAGGCTGGAGATAAATGTCTTGGCAACATCTCCCCATCGATTGGTATCCAGAGTGCCCGTTCCGAGGTTGATTTCAGGATTGACGTCCGGATCGTCCGGAGCGGCATCAGCACCACCTCTTCGGTGATTGTAAGAGTGGATGTCGTAGACAATGAATGCGCCATGTAAGCGAACAAGTTCGTCCAGAATGTCTTTCAAGAGCGTATAGAAAGCGTCGTACTTAACCAGGGATTGCTCGAGCATCTCATCAGGCAAATCCGAATCGTAAATCTTCAGTCCCCAGGCGTCTTCAGGTCCGCGGTAGACCGCTTTCTCGCGCGGTCTGTTGAGATCGACTTCGAATCTGGAGGTGTTCACAACCAAACGGTTGTCAGAAACTACTGTCCACCTGCCAGTGAATGGGTCTTCCTCGCGAAAACGATCCTCTGGACTAATAATCATTCGTTCGCTGAGGTCTTCTCTGATTTCATTGCCATTGTGAATGGCCGTCGCCAGAATCGCTGATTCTCCCCGCTGGGCCATCCAGTCATGATTCGTCATTGGGCCGCCCCGTCAGTACCTCTATGCCAAAAATAAACACTAAGTCTAACAGATTCTGAGGTTCGTTTTGGATTGGATAGAGATTGTGATCTACCTGCCTGAATCAGGATAGGCAAATTCGCCACGAGCACCCTGGGCGCAGCGATATAAGAGGACTGGAGAAGAGTGAAGATTTCCCGAGTGAGGAAAAAACAAGCAGATATGGCGTTCTCGCTGTTGCGAAGATAGTTCAAGATATCTTTTGGCGCGCTTGTTTTAGAGGCTGGCAAGATTCATATCGTTTAACCAGCCGCGTGGATAGTGACTGGCCATTCGGTGTTTCTGCTCGAGCTTCTCGACGACGTGCGTAGAGAAGTCGATTCCCTCCAGTCTCTGGATGTTTCCAAGACCACCGGGGCAAAAGACATTTATCTCGAGCAACTTATTGCCGACAATATCTAGCCCGACAACGAACATTCCGTCGCTCACAAGGCGTGGTCTGACCTTTTCCACCAGCTCCAGAATCTCGTCATTGATCTCGGCTTTGGCGATCGTTCCGCCCACGTGCACGTTGCTGCGTATATCTTCTGCCGCTCTCAATCTTCGGAACGCGGCATACTTGCCTTTCTGTTGCAATGGTCGTCCATTGACAAGAAATAATCTGGTATCACCGGCAGTAGCTTCGGGAATGTACTCTTGAGCGATTACGTAGCCGTCTCTGGACAGCGTTTCAACTATCTGGTTCAAATTGCCCGGACTGGCTTTGTCAATCAAGAACACACCTTTGCCCGATGATCCCTGCACCGGCTTGAGAATCGTGGGGCCGTCCTGTTCTGCTACGAAATTCTTTACGTCTTTTGTAGATCTCGTGATCAACGAATTGGGCCGAACTGACTCAGGAAATGTTTGCAGGTACATTTTGTTGAGCGCTCCGGCCAAACCTGATGGATTGTTGAGGACGAGAACGCCCCGCGATTGAGCGAGTTGACCGATCTGCAGCCCGATGGTCTGTCTCCACACCAGAGCATCCTGCGAAAGCGATGGATCGCTGCGCAGCATGAGTATGTCGAGATCGTCGATCTTGACTTGCTGAGAGATGCCGCTCTCACCTGTTAAATCAGCGAAGTATACTTTCTGATCCGTGTAACGATTTTTGGGAACGCTCCTGGCGGCAAGCCAGACTTTGTCGTCGGACCAGTAGGTCAGATCTGCGGCGCTGAAATGAAAAACCTCGTGGCCTCTGTTGACTGCAGTCATTGCCAACCGATAGGTCAGATACTGCGGTCGCTCCGTTTTTAAATCCGTAACAAAGAATGCCAGGCGCATAGGTAAGCTTTTCCGGCCAGGAAGTACGGCACTATTTTAGCAATTCGAAGTGATTTAGATTGGGCGTGGAACAAACTGTGTCGCAGCTCGGTCGAGCTGCTGTTGAATTAATTGACCTGTCTTTTGAAACTCATTGCAATCTGTATTGTCAGAAGTTGGTGATGGTGGAGCAGTTTGTTGATATTTTGACTTGAGTGAGCTCTCTTGCGAGAATAAGGTTTTTGAGAGAAGGGCGATGATGCGAGACTTTCAGAATCCCGGTAGATCTCCCGCCTTCGGTAGTTTGGGTGCGGCAGCCACTTCTCATCCACTTGCTACCATGGCCGCTATCGATGTATTGCGAGCAGGCGGTAATGCGATAGACGCTGCGATTGCTGCGGTGGCGCTACTTGGCGTGGTGGAACCACAATCGACTGGTATTGGCGGTGATTGCTTCGCTTTGCTTTCGCTTAAGGGCGGCTCCGAGGTCATCGCTTTTAACGGTTCGGGAAGAGCCCCAGCAGGAACGAGACTGGAGTGGTTTCTGGAACGCGGAATCGGCAGTATCGATGCGGACACCCCGCACGCGGTGACTATTCCAGGAGCGGTTGATGCCTGGTGCCAGTTAGTTGCTGACTACGGCACCAGGAGTATCGGAGAGCTTCTCGAACCTGCCATTCGCATGGCTGAAGAAGGATACCCTGTTTACCCTCGTGTTGCACACGACTGGGCTCTATCAATCGACAGATTGCTCAAAAATGAGCATGCCGCCCGCCATCTTACAGTCGCTGGCAAGGCACCAAAGTGTGGTGAGTTGCACTTTCAGCCAGCTCTTGCCAGAACTATGCGTTCGATTGCTGAAAAGGGTCGAAGCGGGTTTTATGAGGGGTTCGTAGCAGACGATCTGGTATCGTATTTGCAATCACTGGGCGGGTTCCACACGCTGGAAGATTTTGCTTCGCATTGCGGAGAGTATGTTCAACCAATCAGAACGGCCTATCGAGGGTTCGATGTTTACGAGTGCCCTCCGAATGGACAGGGGCTGGCTGTTTTATTGATGCTCAATATCCTCGAGCGGTTCGACCTCACAAGGATGGGGGTGCTCTCCGCAGAGAGACTTCATCTCCAGATCGAAGCATCGAAACTTGCTTACGAAGTGCGTGATAAGTGTATTGCCGACGGACTGCAGTCAGTCGATCACTTCCTCTCCGATCAGTTTGCCGCACAACTTAAGGAGAGAGTACGAGCGGATCGGGCGATGGTACCACATTCGGTGTTTAACTTTCCGGTGCATCCGAGTACGGTTTATTTGTGCGTCGTGGACAAAGAGCGAAACGTCGTCAGTTTGATCAACTCCATTTTTTCCCAATTCGGAAGCGGACTTGTCGGACCCTCGACAGGTGTTACGCTGCAGAACCGCGGATGCGGATTCAGTTTGGATGCACAACATCCAAACGCAATCGCGCCCGGTAAGCGCCCGTTTCACACCATAATTCCTGGTCTGCTGTTGAAGGCCGGTCGCCCGATCATGCCGTTCGGCGTAATGGGAGGGCATTTTCAACCAACCGGACATGTACATCTTTTGAGCAACATGATCGATTTTCACCTGGACGTACAGAGCGCCATCGATTGTCCGCGAATATTTTACGTTGATGGTATGTGCCTGGCTGAAGACGGCATTCCGGAGATCGTTCGGTCCCGACTATCCGAGATGGGTCATAGAGTTTATCCCAGTCTTCAGCCGCTGGGTGGTGGACAAGCTGTCTGGATAGACTGGGAAACGGGTGTTCTAGCCGGCGGTTCGGACCACAGAAAGGACGGCTGCGCGCTAGCGTATCATTAGGCGAAGGATGGTGCTCGATGAGTTCGTTCGGCACTTACTTGAAGTGCTCGATAAGGCTGCTACAGGTGAGTCCAGCTATACCTTGGTGAGTCTGGCTAAAGTTTTATGGGCTTCTTGAGCTACGTAGACGTTTTCGTCATCTGCCAGGAACGTCAATATTTCGCTAGGAACCTTCTGATTACCCGCCAGCGCCAGTCGAACATCTTCATCAGCATCATTTGCCAGTCGCTTGAGAAGCTCTTGTGGCACATTCTGATTCTCGGCAAGTGCGATGCGAACCTCTGAGTTATCGTCCGATGCCAATT
>CAYTDR010000097.1:0-13794 GCA_964436185.1 uncultured Candidatus Obscuribacterales bacterium
AGCATTTCCGGAGTAAAAATCAGACCAGAAGAATCCAATAGAGACGATGACTTCTCCTCGGAAGCGATCGAAACCGCCAGAAGAACGTTGATCAAAGTTGCGGAAGAGAACGGTTTCAGACCGCCGGATGCCTTACTCAATGCAACGGACACCTTTTTTGTATCGGCGGACGTACCACCTTCAGTAGCGCCAGACAAAGAGCTCGATGAGGCGCCACCGTCCGACAAGCCCACCAACGAGGTTGGTGAGGCGCCATCGTCCGACAAGCCAGGCAAAGAGGTGGACGACGCGCCGCCCGTTACCAAGCCTGAGGACGATGTCTCCTTCAGAAAAGACTATAAAAAATCGACGGTCGATGCCTTGAATCTAACACTCGGCACTGCCGTCGAGGGCGCTGATCCATTCACCGGTCTGGAGTTTTTCTCGGACAGACTCGAACTCATGGACCCAAAATCTCCTGATGGGCGCAACGCTAAATTGATCCGCGAATTCATGAAAGCAGAAACGCCAGCAGATCGCCAGAAGGTGCTCGATGAGCTGGCCAAGGAGGCGCTGTCAGGTGACAATTATTACGCCCTCAATGTCATGCGCCGATTGACTCTCGTACATGCCGCCTGTGGAGTGCAGGAGGCAAGAACGCCCGAAGAGAGAAGTGATGCATTGAAACTTCTGGCATCAGTCGAATTGGGAGAGCTCGAAGGCAGAGGGCGAAAAGCTTTTATCGACGGACTTCCCGACACGATGAAGGAGTTCAGAAAAAATGAGGCGGACCTTCCAAGTAAAGAACGCAACAACCGATTAGAGTCGCGTCTTGTGCTGACCGCCCGTGTTGATGCGGCTACCGCAGTGGATACGACGATTATAGGGTTCGTCAAATCTGAGTCGGGCGATCGAAAGAAGGCGCTTCAACAACTGGAGGAGTCGGCAGCAAAACTATGCACCGTGAGCGACGACAGCGTTGCCAGGCAAACGATCAAAGAGGTCCATCAGGCTCGATTCTTCGATGCGGCTCTCGACATCGCTGAGACCAAGGATGAAAAGGCAGCGCTGAAAGCACTGGAGAAGATCGAGGCGCAGCAAAAAGACGGAAATGCGTTCGCCATCGAATTTCTGAAAAAGATTCCGGCAGGTGATTTAGATCGCATCAAGAAAGATCTTGCTTCCGCCGATGTGGAGGTGAGCTCCAAGGCATTGTTGGAGCTGCAAGAAAAGCTGAAACCACAAACCCAGCTTTTCGCTGAATTGAAACAAAAGTCTCCAGCGGAGCTGCTCGCCGAATTTTCCAAACGTCCGTCCGACGTCACCAGTGCTCGTTTGAATGCGCAGATCGACTTGTCCAAGGCGGAGCAGAAAGTCGAGGGCATCATGTCTCGATACCTCGATAGAACGGCCACGCCCGCCGAACGCAAAAAAGCAATCGAAGACCTCAAGGCTGAAAGTGCAACCAGAGTCAAACTGTACGCATCGGATAATGTGGAACCGTTAGTTACCATACTAAAAGACCTGGAACGTGGTCGCGAGCTCAACTCTGCTTCCCAAGCGGCGTTGGATAACATCGATGGACCTGCTGAGCCTTTTGAAGAGGCTCTGAAAAAGACGAAGCAAGAACTTCGGCAGTTGATTGATCAGTCTAAAAGGTCTGGTGAGGGCTCTCTGTTTAACAAAGAGTTCAAAGATCTCGAAAAACTCCTTACCGATCTAGATGACCCGACGAAGGTCGCCGATGCCCTTCAGGAGCTGGTCAAGCTGGTGCCTCCAATTGACGAGCAGTTAAACAAGCTGCGAGTGGGTGTAATTTGCAATAGCTTGAGCCGGCAGCCGGCTGTGGAAGATTATCAGAGAGCGGAAGCGGCTCTTAAAGTGGAAGTTGAACAGCATGGAAATCCGTTTGCCAGGGAGCTGCTGCCATGGGTAGAAGCGTCGACGGTGCTCAAGAAAATTGATACTGCCGGCACGATTGAAGGCACACAGAAGGGCATCAAAGATCTTGCTGAACTGGCTAACAAAGGCAATCACCATGCAGCGAAGGCTCTGGCTTCATTGCTTCTTGCCGATGCCAACCCGACAGCCAAATATGATTTTCGCAAAGCGGTCGAATTGACGACCGCCGGCGATGCGGGCAGTTTGCCGCTTCCAGTGCCCGATTTGAGCAAGCTGGCTGGGCAGGATCCGGAAGGCTACAAGAGGACGATTGCAAATCTAATCGACACCATAACGAAGCTGCCTGCCTCTGATCGTGCAGATGTGCGTGCCGCCGAGACTGCTGCGCTGGCCATAACTATCTTGCGTGTGCAGGAGCGAATGGTTGGAGCGCCTGGTGATACTGCCGACGCGCGTTTACTCGCCACCGCCAACGATGCTCTCAAAAAGAACGTCGAGAGTTCTCCATATGCTTTCGGTGCACTCTGTTCGTTAATCAACACGACCGATATCAAGGGACGGGAGGCACTGATCGATGTTGTCATCGCCGGTGCCAAGACTAACACCATTGACTGGTTCCTCACCCAACTCGAGAAAAATGCGAGAACCGGAGACATAGTCAGCATGCAAATCCTGGCTCGCGTAGCCAGTGGCCAAACGGGAGACAAGGAGAAGACGGAATCCGCATCTGCAATTTTGGACAGAGTCGCCGGGCAGGACCGCGAGACTAATCAACGCATTCTCGATGTTCTCATGGATACCGTCAAACGGCACAAAGATGAGGGACTGCTTCTTGCAACGATTGGTGCAGTCGCCACCAGAAATGGCCCGATTACACCGGAAGTAAGAGCCGTTCTACATAACGGACTGGCCGACCGCAGCACCAATGGCAGTGCCGCCCTCGGTATGGGTAAGTTCTGCAATGCCTGGACTGACTCTGATGTAGCGGCTTTGAAGAATAACCTCACTGGCGACGTTGTCTGGATGTTTTCGTTACATCGCGAGCGTATCTCGGATGCGCATCAAAGTTCGTTCAATGCCAAAGCATTCGAGATAATATCGAGCGCTCCAAAAGATAATACCGGCAGTGATGCCGACGAGCGGATGGTGGCGCTAAGGATTCTTTCAACATTCTCGAAACAGATTCCAGTCGAATATATTCCAGTGCTGGCCGCGCTCGGTGATCGAACTGCGACGGGTGCGGCTGCCGACTCTCGCTCAGCCAGGCTTGATGAGGTTCCGCGAATAGGTAAGGAAGGGTTGGCGCAGAAAGGATTCTCTCCCGACCAGATTAAGGCGCTGCAAATCGAGGTTGGAAAAGTTCTCGTTGCCACCATTCTTACATCCAAGAATGTCGACTCCAAGGACCTGGCTACAAGAGCCATTGCCTCACATAGCTTCGGAGGGTTTCTCGAAAACTTCAACCTTCGCGACAAGATAATCGACTATGGCAGAGGCAAGAAGTTGAGCCTGGATGATATGGAGCGCATAACCTCCGTTCTCTATGGAGTGCCTCGCCCACTGGCTTCCCTCATGCGTGATCTTCGTCCTGGATTCAAAGATGCGGAGTATTATGAGCGAGCGGAGGCAGCCAGTAAGAAGTATGACGTGCCTGCTGTCGTCGCCAATATGCAGTTGTGGAACAGCTTGCCACCGGAGGTTCGCAAAGAGCTTCTGGCGGGCACCAAGGGTGTCAATCCGGATTTCGTCGATCCGGCACAGCTTGAAGGAGTTTTGGTCAACGGGTCACTGGAAGAAAAGTTTCCTTTTCTAAAAGATGGTTTCTACAACAACAAAGTATTTGGACGGTGGAAGGAGCCCGGTCGCAGTCTGACGCGTGTTGTGGAGACGCTGAATGCCGAAAAGCAAGTCGACGCAGCTCAAAAACAAAGGATAATCGATATTCGCAAGAGGGAGTACGATACGACTCTTGCCGAGCTATGCACGCTTACCAAAGACGGCAAAACAAGCGCTTTCTTTTCGCTCGATGAGTTGTCTACCCATGCCAGAATGCTTGGCGGACTGGTGACACCAAGATTTTCGATACTCTCGATTGTGAATGGTGACTTCAATCCGACTGACTTATTGCCTGGAGCTCGAACGGCAAAAGCTTATATGGATTTTCGCGAAAGATGGGATGATAGGCAGCGAAAGCTGTTCGAGAAACTTGATTCTCTCGAGAAAGAAATCATTGCCTACGAAAAAGATCTTGCGCCGCTCAACAGGACAATCGACGGTACGTTGCTGGCTCTTGGTATTGGGGACTTTCATGCGGCACGCAATCAAAGCAAGACACGCCAAGCTGACCTGGCAGCTTTAGGATTGCTTGAACGGTTCGGTGCCGACAGAGTGAGAGCCTTTGCGCCGGAAGTTTATGTGTCGCTATTTGGTGATAACCAGGCTGGTTTCGAACGGCTTCGTTTGAATGGCTTCGTCTCTGCCGGCAAGTTTCCGGTGTACTCTGATGATCTCAGTAAGCGTCTCGACGAGGGACTGACGGAGCTGAAAGGGTGGACTGCAGGAAAGAAGGTAGAAGCAACTGCTTTTCGCCGGTGCGCTCTGGAAGCCATTGATTGCGATCCTGGTTTGAACGGCATTGCCGACATCGCGCGTACCGTCAACTCAGATTTGGAAGAATTCTATGAGTTGTTCGACGCTGGAATCGAGGGCAGCAAGGGTCCTAAATTCATTGAGGATATGCGCAGGAATGCAGCTGACCTGGAAAAGAGGTTTGCCAACGTCACTCCGGAGAAGCTCGCCAATTGTCGTGAGAGTTTGCGCAAGCTCGAAGCTGCCCTACCATCGATTACAGACGCCGACGCGCATGCTGCAGTGGAAGCCAAACTGAAGGCGCTCAAGAGTTTCGTCGAGATTGCCGATCCGGATAGCCCTCCCGGAAAACAACTTCGTAAAATCTTGGCTGAAGTTCAAGATCCGAAGAAGTTTAACGAAGATACGGTTGGGAAGTGGTTTAGAGAGAACGGTCCGACTATTCTTGCCGGTGCATTAGCTGCTGCAATCACCGTAGTCAGCCTTGGCTCTGGCACTCCTATCGCTGTCATGATCGTGGCAACGGCAGCAACCATGGTGATCGGCACACAGGCAATGAAAGAGTTCCTTTTCCAGATGGACAACAAGGTCCTCGGTATGGAGCTTGGAAAGCCAGGCGAACGCAGCCTTCCACTCAAATGGGCTGCCGAAAATAAGATTAAACTGATGTTGTTTATTGGTGCCATGACTGGACTGACTGACATGCCTCCGGATCAGTTGGAAAAGCTACGCGGTGACTTGATCCGCACTTTCGTCAATGATGTTGGTATGCACCTGGGCGAAGAGTTCTTGATGAACGTCGCGGTTGGGTTCGCCTGTTTTGGTGCCGGTCAAGTTGGTGCTAATGGATTCAAATCGCTGTTCTCTCAAAGCACGCTCAAGAGCCTCTTCAGGAGCCAAGTTACAAAGGACTTTGCCGTTGCGACGAAAGCGGTTGCCGACGCCGCCGCGAAGTCACCGACTTCGAAAACAATCGTCGAAACGATGCTCAAAGGCATTCCCAGAGAGACTCAGAATGGTCTCGTCTTTGTCGGTAAGGCTGAAGTAGCCGGTGGTGCAGCAGACCATGTGGCGCACAAATGGGTTGGAAGAAACAATCAGTATCTAGCGCTTGCAGCAACAGTGGCAGTTGCGTTTGCCGGTGGCAGAGCTCATCGATCGCCCATTCGACCGGGTCGTGGCAATGAGGTCTTTGTCGATGCTGGTGCCGTCAAGGAAGTGATTGCCGCGTTAAAACGCGACGGACACACTGTCAGACAGGTCCCAGGACGACCGAACGAATGGGAGGTTACCTCGTATAACAATCGCGGCGATGTACCGCCCTTGGTGCTGCGCCTTCCATCTGACGTGTTCGGCAAGCTGCCGCATGAGATTCCTATGGCAGAACGTCCCGGAGTCAAGCCGGACGCGTTGGGCAAAGACGGCGCCTGGATGACCGGCTCGGCAAAGGCGATGTCGGCTGGAGACTATGCAAAAGCATACGAGGTGGCACGAAACGCGGAGACTAAGCCCGCTGATCTGCAGGTGAAGGTCGAACCTCTGGAGATTTCGGCCGCGGACATCACCAGCGGGAAGATTGTCGATCATATCAACGGCATGAGAGACAGCGGACGCGCGAGCGTTGATGGGCAAGGACGATTCCAAATCACGGAAGCCAGGACGATGGTTAAACTTCCTGATGGCGCCGTCGTGGATATTCTGAATCCGACGGTGACCGCCGGAGCAAATGGAAAGCCTCTTTCTGCGGCACAAAAGGCGGCGATGGATAAGGTTCTCCAAAGTCCGTTCGGCAAGCGAATAATGGCGGAACATGCCTTCGTAATGATGGAAGAAATGTTTCACGTCAGGCAAATGTCTGAAGGTGGAGGAGTGATCTCCTCCATGTACGGAGGATTTGCCGGAACACGCCCCAATGAGACGGCAGCCAAAAATGACGGCGTCGATATCCATGGGCGCAATCGTGATTCTTACGAGCGAGAGTTTCTCGTTGCTGCCTACGAAGCTGGAATTCATCCGGAAGTTCTGCAAGCACATTTTGCGAAAATGTATGGAGCTCGCGGTGAGGTAATGGACTTCGTCAACAAGGTCTCCAAGGGTGAATCGCCTGTTCCTCCGAAAGTTGAGAGACCTGCGGGAGAGCCGAGCAAGCCCGTAGTGCCGACAGATATGACACCGCCAACAGTGCCGAAACCGGAAGCCAAACCTGGTGATCTGAGGCGCGTGGAGGACCAGCCGAAGTCGGACCCGAGCCCATGGGAGACACGTCCGCTCAACAAAGATACTCTGCGTCCTGAGGATCCTACGGTATCTAAATGGCTGGACAAGGCACTGGAGAAACTTGACTTGGATCCCGAAAATCTGGCTCTGTTCAAAGAAGGTTTGGGTAATGGCACCATCAAGTTCACGGTTCTCGATCGAACCACGCTTGTTGCTCTGGAGAAAGAGGGTAGGATTTACTCGCATGAGGGCGGTATGGAGGTTAACTCTGCTCCATACAAGCCCGGAACCGGCCCGATGAAGACGCCGTTGCAGAATGCGGAAGCTTATGATCCCTCCGTATGGCCGGCAGCGACTCTTATGGTGAGAGTCCCGACTCCTCGAGGCGACATGTTCTATGTGGTCAATGGATGCAGGCGTGTTCATGTCTTCGGCTCAGAACCGCTTAATCCGAACAATAAGCCCATACCGATAATCGTTTTCGATGGACCGGCGACCTATAAGAGGGTGCTTGATTATGATGTAACTGCTGGCATGACGCGCGCCACGCCGTTCACGTTTGCAACGAAGGATTGGACCCCGCCTCCCGTTAAAATGAAGTCGCCAGAACTGCGGCGGGTGGAAGATAACATCGACGCAAGTCGCAAAATGGTGCAGGATGCACAGCAACCGGGTAGGGTATTGGACCCGGCGCGCACTGACTATCCAGTCCCGTCAATTTTGAAGACGCTTCAGGAAAAGGTTGAGGCTAAGCAACTGACTACAGAACAAGTAGAAAAGCTACTCAAGCTCAGTACCGGAGACCTGGAAGGTGTATCGAGGTGGCTCAATGATCCAAACGCCAACGTCGGAGCAAGAGACAAGTTTCTCAAACTCACTTATGAGGAGATGGATGCGTTCCTTTCATTCAAGCGCGCCGACGTCTTACCTGTGTTTGAGCAGGGGTTGATCGATGGGCCTGGCTTGGTTCAGCTGAGAGAGCTTAGTCAGCGAAATTTTCCAGCAAACAACAAGCTAGTAAAGTCATTGCTGAACCAGATGAAGACTGCATCACCAGCTGATTGCAAACTAATTCTGCAGCTACTCCCTTCGTTGGAAACTTTGCCACCCTCTGCGTTTGCCAGCGTGATTGAGAACCTTCCGAAAGGACGTATGCAACATCTGGCGGATTTGGCTGCCGATCCTGTGCGTCTGGCAGAGTTCGGACGAAAGCTGGACGGGCTTAACTCGATACCTCCTGGTGAGCTGATCAAGAGGAAAGAAGATGCGGAGCGTAGAAGAGACGAATTGACCGAGCGTGCTGAAAAAGCTCCGGGCAATCAGGAAGTGGCCAAACAACTTCAGGACACGATTCTTGCTTCGACAATAATTTCTGGTGCATTCAAGGCGAGAGTGCAAGCGGAAGTGGCAAGATTGAAGACTGTTGATGCGCAAACCGGTGCCAATGCGCAGGTCACTACCCAAGGTGGCTTCGCCACTCAAGGTCTTGTCACCAAGTGGGTGAAAGAATTTGTGAACGCAAAAAACAGAAACACCGATCCACCTCGCTACATCTTGCTGGAGGGACGCCCTGGAAGTGGTGCCGATCACTCGCACATGGATGTAATTCTGGTGGATACTCATACTGGACGATACAAACCGATCGATATCAAGCAGCATGATGACAACTTGCCGGGTCTGGTCACGCTACTGCATGCCGACCCTCGAGATCCGCGCCTGGATGCATACGATCACGGCTCTACCCAGTGGACAGCAGCTCGTAAAACCATGATTGAGATGGACATGGCTAAAGTCTTTGCTGATTTGCCAAGGTCGCCGCTCAATGTTTTGACCACGCCGGTTCCGCTGGAAATTCATCTGGCACCAGGCAATCAGGGAAAAGTTACTCAGGTCATAGATGCCATTGCCAAACTGCCACCAGCAGCACGCAAGCAGGCAGCAAGCCAGTATCTCACTGAATTGCAGAATCAGAAACAAGCAGTTGAGAAGTTTGTCGAGAGCCTGCGCAACCAAGCGAAACTCGAGGGTCCTTCTTCAGCAGCCGAACTTCGCAAATACGCTGATGAGATCCATGGTCGTCTGCTCCGACCACACGGTTTCTTCGATCGAACGATCAATACCGTGAGAAATATGACCAAATGAAAAGATGACCGCAAATTCGCGGTCATCTCTCGAATGCATCCGATCTATTTATTGATCGACTCTTCACCTGTATATGTGGCTGTTGGTGCGTGAAATGTTTTTCGACATCTCAGAAAGCCTTCTTATGCGCTCCTGTGTCGGCGGGTGCGTGCTCAGCAATGATGCGAGCATGCCTCCGATGTGAGGAGGAATAATATACAGGTTGGCCATAGCCGGATCTGCATCCTGCATCGGATATAGCTCCGCGCCTCGCTCTAGTTTCGCCAGTGCGCTGGAAAGAGCGTTCGGGTTGCCGCAGAGTTCAGCACCGGTTGCGTCAGCCTCAAATTCCCTGGTTCTGGAGATGGCCAAGTTGACCAGCATAGCGGCGATCGGCGCCAGAATGACAGTCACGAGCGCAAGTAGCGGATTGCCGCCTCCTTCGCGTCTTTCTCCAAACATATTACCCCAAAACCAGAAGCGTGATGCCATAGTGATTACCGAAGCGAGAACGGCACCAATTGTGGTGATTAAAATATCGCGATTCTTTACGTGACCGAGTTCGTGAGCCAGCACAGCCTCTAGCTCTTCATAGTTGAGGATATCCAAAATGCCTGTGGTGACTGCGACCGCGGAATGCTCCGGATCTCGCCCCGTGGCAAAAGCATTCGGTGTCGAACTGGATACGATGTATACTTCAGGACACGGCAGATTCGCTTTACGAGCCAGATTCTCAACTACCTCATAAAGCTCCGGCGCCTCACCTCGGCTCACGCTTTGTGCACCGGCCATGGACAACGCCAGTTTATCGGAGAACCAATAGCTGCCGATGTTCATTACTATCGCCAATACGAACGCCACGATGAGCCCAGTGTCACCAGCTACAATGTATCCCAGACCCACAATCAAGGAGGTCAGGAACCCTAACAGCAAAAGCGTCTTCAGCATGTTCATACAATCTACCCCTTTTACACACATCGAATTTATAGCTCGACTGCCTCTAGTTCGAGCATGATTCAAAAACTAATGGTGAGATCGACGAGCTCGGGCTATTCGAGTTCCTTGTAGATGGCGTAATTTCATTAAGAGAAGACTAAGTTTGAGCTCGCGAGCGAAATCGTGAGAGGTTGGTCGATTCTGCGCGCGCAATTCGCGAGAGGGCAACGAGTCGTGGTCGCTAAACGCTTCTGTTTAATCTCTATCGCTTCTTCAGCTCAGCTCGACTTCACTCAGTCCGAGGGAACAAGTAACTTCGAGCGCCTCTTCAGCTCTGCCGCGAAAGCAAGCTGCCCTGCACGATCGAATTTGTCTGCTAGCTCGTTGAGTAGGCGACCAATCTCCTCTGAATTGACTCCCACCTGTTTCTCTCGCTCAGAAAGGTAATCTCGAGCCAGGTTGCGGGCTTCTGCCATCTTCATTTGATCGATGAGCGCGTAGATAAGCAGGACCGAAACATCAATATGTCCGAGCTGCGTAATGGTACCACCCCCGGAGTTCCGTGCTGCGTCCACCGCTTGTCGAAAGTAATCTTCAGCCTGGTTGAACTTCTTTTCGGCATTGCAGCACAGCCCTAGTTGAGCAAGTGCATCCGGAAGTTGGTTGTTCGGTGGGTCTTTCCCTAATACCGTGAAAAGTGCTCGCCACTTTTCCAGTAAGGATTTAGCTGATTCCCACTTGCGTAAGGCTATTTCTGCTCGAGCATAGGAAAGAACATTGGCTGCATCAGACACTTCAAGACCTCCGGACATTCCCCGGATCTGAATGGCTTGCTCGTAAAACTTATCTGCAAACTTAATCTCGGCCGTCGTTGAATCTCTACGGTTGCAGAGATTGGCGATTGCAAATAGTGCTTTGCTGGTATCGTCGGCAGTGAGCGCTCCCGTTTGATAGCAGCCCTCATATCCGATCAGATACATAATCACGCCCTTCGCCCGCTGACCGTTTTGAACCATCGATCTAGCCTGATCGAAAAGAGCCTGCCATGCCTTTCCCTTAGACTTGAGGAGCTTGCCTGCCTGCCGGCAGTTCACCTCGGCCGCTCCGAAGTCTCCATTGCGCCAGTTTACTAACGCTCGTCGTGCGAACTCTCGGCACTCCTCGTTAGCGAGATATGGGCGGACGAACTCGCTGTCGACAAATGGAGATATCGATTCCTTGTTGTTGGATGTGGCTTTCTCCACTTCAACCGGCTGCTTGTCTGATTCTGCGGCCGATACGAGAATACAATTAATGCAAGAGACGATTATGAGAGTGGCAAAAGCGAGCGGCCAGGCGATTCTGGTGGTTCGGCCAGCGGCTGTAATTGAACTGTCCTGATCATGGCTGTTTTGCAATTGGTCGATCCTCAAATACGTTGAAAGCTCCAGGAAGTCATTTTACCGTGCTCAAACGGAGCAATGCCGTGGAAGATTCTGCGATCCTCGTCGAAGATCATGCTAAGCCAGGCTCTATCGCTCTCCCACATGTTCGTGCCGTCCAACTGTTCGAGCGAGATCCACTGCAGATATCCTTCGTCATTTTCCGTCAGTGGAGTTCCCGTCCACGAATCGATACGGAAGATGAAACCAAACCAGTCCTCACCGTCGTTGCCGAACCCAGGCCAGTTTATCGTTCCTCTCAAAACAATATCCACAGACTCGATATCGGACTCTTCTCGAATCTCTCGCACCATTCCCGATACCACATCCTCGCCCGGCTCCAGTTTCCCTCCCAGTCCGTTGAACTTGCCATAGTGAATGTCTTGCTTCCTTTTACTTCGGTTGACAAGGAGAACGCTCTTTTTGTCTTGAGACAGAACGTAACCAAGGGTAGCGAGAATCGGGCAGTATTTTTTCGACATTAGAACAGGCTCCAGTTGTTGGGCAAGTCAGATCTTACCGTCAGTCCTGGGGGATCACACCCACTTTGCATCGTTTGCCAACGGCGTTGATTGCTGATTGCTGCATTTGTAATTGACGGTTGCCTTGTAGAGCCAATTGCTCTTCTTTGCACAGTTTTTCGTTTTAAAAGAAGCGTAAATTCTGACCGGCGCGTCCATTGAGCAATTAGCCAGGCAGCCTGCCATGACTGTTTGTGACTATGGTATTTTAGATGCCAACTTAGATGCTGCGGATTCTGTCCGTTTTGGCATTAAGTCAAGAGAGACTTCTCCTGTGCAATCGCTCTGGGACAGGTTTCGACTTTGCTAGTCCGCTCATTCGATGACAAAAGAATTGAAAACGGATCTCGATTTAAACCATAAATTGGTCAGGTAACATGAAACTCAGCTGGAAACTCACAACAATTTTGCTGCTCCTGGTCATGCTGTCCGTGCAATTTCAATCGGAGGCCTGGGCTCGAAATCGAGATGTACGCCTGATTGTGCAAATCACCATCGATCAATTGCGAGGTGATCTGCCCTTACGTTTTGAACATCGCTTTGGGCCCGGCGGCTTTCGTTATCTCATGGAGAAGGGCGCGTTCTACACTAACGCAAATTACAGACACGCCGATACGGAAACAGCGCCTGGTCACGCGACTTTGATGACAGGTGGAACACCGGCTCAACACGGAATTGGTTCCAGCGAGTGGTGGGATTATGACAAAAAGAAAATCGTTTACGCAGTAGAAGACGCATCATATCCGGTGCTGGGAGGAGGAGACGAAAGCACGCCCGGCACGTCGAGTACGACCAGTGGGCGGGCACCTACGAATCTCTTTACCTCGACAATCGGTGATGAGATTTACAATGCCTTTAATGGGCGCTCGCGGGTTTTTGCTGTCTCCGGAAAAGATCGCGCCGCTATTATTCCTGGCGGTCGAGCGGGTCAGGCGTTTTGGCTGTCGCAGTCACAAGGCAAGTTTGTCACCAGCACTTACTACGGCAAGGCAATTCCAGACTGGGTAGAAGCGTGGAACTCTCACAAGATTGCTGATTCCTACAAAAACAAAGTTTGGACACTGCTCGAGGATAAGAACACTTATGAACGACTACAGCAGGACGATCTTCCTTACGAAGGCTGTTATAAGCACCTTGGTAGAACCATGCCAAAAAGTCTTCATTCTGACAACGAACGGGAATTCTACAAAGGTCTTTCACGTACTCCAGTCAACGATTCACTTGTACTCGATTTTGTGAAGCATCTGATCGAGGAGAAGCAGCTAGGCAAGATGGATGTGCCCGATTACCTGTCGGTAAGCTTCTCGTCCACGGATTATGTCGGACACACATGGGGCGTAGCGAGCCTGGAAGCGGAAGACAATCTTTTGCGAGTCGATAAAAACCTTGAGGACTTGATCAACTTTCTGGATACTCGGATAGGACTCACTAAGGTGCTCATCGTACTCTCGGCCGATCATGGAGCGGGAGAGATCTCTGAGCAAATGGTGGCACGCGGCTTTCAATCCAAGAGGATACCGCCGGATGAGTTTCGTGACTATCTGAACAAAGAGTTGCGCACAAAGTTTTCAGCCAGCAAAGACCTGGTGAAGGATGTGCTCTACCCATACGTATTTTTCGATCTGGAGTGTCTGAAGGCAGCGAAACTGGATCTTAGAACGGTTGAGAACGTCTGTGCGGAAGTGGCCATGCAGTATTCCGGAATCACATTTGCTGTCGGTCGAACAGCCATTATGGCTGGTGCTCTACCATCCGATCAGGGATTCTACGCACAGATCAAAAACAATTTTCATCCCAAGAGAGCCGGTCATGTCCACGTTGTCACCGACCCATATGTGATGTTCGGTGAGAAGGTGACGACAGAGCCGGGGGATCACGGATCCGTTTGGACCTACGATACTTACGTGCCGATTATGTTTGCAGGTCCGAATATCCGCTCCGGTCGCTATAGCAGATCCGTGAGTCCGCATGACGTAGCTGCAACAATTTCCAACTTCCTGGGAATTAAACCGCCGTCTGGTTCCATTGGAACTCCGCTTTCGGAAGTCCTACAATAAGAGTTCGAACTCCGTCTATGGGCAGAGAAGACATTTGTGAGTGAAACGGCA
>CAYTDR010000098.1:0-13773 GCA_964436185.1 uncultured Candidatus Obscuribacterales bacterium
CATTCTAGCGGCCATCGCCATCGCTTCGCCGACCGTTTCTGCTCGGAAGAGAAGCCAGGCAAACACGCCGAAGTAGAAGGTCATCGCTACTCCGGACCAGTGCCATAGAGGATGGGGTTTCAGCTTGGAAAACCAGGGGTGGCCGGCAGTGAAATCTTGCCAGTCCTTGCAAAGGACCAACCCGATGCCATGAAACGCTCCCCAGGTCACGTAGTGCCAGGACGCTCCATGCCAGAGACCGCCAAGCACCATAGTGATGAACAGATTGCGCCTCACCATGCTCTTGCCACCACGAGAGCCACCAAGTGGAATATAGAGATAGTCTCTCAACCAGGTTGATAGAGAGATATGCCAACGCCGCCAGAAATCTGTCAGGCTGGGAGCAAAGTGAGGCCAATCGAAGTTCGTCGGCACGCGATAACCGAACAAAAGTGCGGAGCCGCGACCGATATCCGTATAACCGGAAAAGTCGAAATAGATCTGAAAACCGAAAGCGAATGTAGTGATCCAGGCGTCCAGGGTTCCGCACTGGGCGATGTTGGAAAATCCCTCCTGGGCTATGATTCCAAGATTGTCTCCGAGGACGATTTTCTTAAATAAGCCCTGATAGATGAGGAACATTCCTTCGCGAAAGTTAGCTTTGGAGAAGGTCATCTTCTCGTGCAACTGATGAATGAAGTCCTGGAATCTCTTAATCGGACCAGCAATTTGAGAGGGGAAGAAGGCGCTGAAAAGCGCGAAATCGAGAAAATTCTTCACCGGCTTGCTGCCCCGATAGACATCCATCGTGTAATGAATGAACTCGAAGGTGAAGAAAGAGATACCGAGCGGCAGAATGATATTCATCTCGGGTGACTGCCACGTCTGCGCCAATGGTTTTCCCATAGCAGTGTTGAGTCCGGTGAATCCGTTGAAGAAGGATTGCAACAGGAAATTCGTGTACTTGTAGTAGCAGAGCGCACCAACGTTGAAGATAATCGCGGCACCGACCAACTGCTTGCGACGCTTCTCGTACCGATGGATGGCCAGCCCGAAGAAGTAATTGATGAGCGTAAGCGCCAACAGGAGCAACCCATACGGAGGGTTCCAGCTCATGTAGAAGATATAGCTTGCCACTACGAGCAGTGGCCTGCGCACCTTCTCTGGCGATAACCAGTAGAGCGCGAATACAATCGGCAAGAAAACGAGATAGGTAAAACTGTTGAATAGCATTCGAAAGCAGGTCCAAACTCGCAGAATAACTTGTTGAACCGGCGGGGCTGCATGAACTTGCCGGGATCACAAGGGCACGAATAATAACACGCACTCAAGTTCGCAACCTTGCTCATTTCACATGTTGTAAAGTCGACCTGGCCTTGACCTGTGTGGATGCGGCAGAATGAGCTACTTGACAATGAGTATCAATCCTGAATAGTTTTTCAGACAGCCCAGTTGTGTTAAAACTGCGGTCGGCCATTTCGAAACGAAAGGACATCCAAAGGAGATTAAATTCGGACCGTGTCAAATCAGGCAGGCGATATGCGCGCTGACAACTGGTCATCAACTGCCGGTCTCGCGAGCGAAGCTGGTGAACTCGACTTGCTTTCTACCGGCGATGAAACTTTTACCTTGCGAGACAAGGCTACAGGTGAGCTTTTTCACAACAGCGCCGGAGCCTACAAGGAAGCGGTCTGCAACTACGTCGAGCCATCGGAAATCGAATCGATCGCCGAAAGAAATTCTCATCTCAGCATTCTCGATTCATGTTTTGGGCTTGGCTACAATTCGTTCGCGCTGCTGGAGACGGTTGCTACCAGAGGGATTCGGTTTGAAAAAATCAAGATAGAGGCCCTCGAGTCAGATCGGAATTTGTTGCGCTGCTATCCTGCCGTTCTTCGCCAAAGCTGCTTCAACAACCTCTTGTACGCCTCGAGGTCTGGTGCTCTCAGCCTGGATGGAGCGGACTTCGACGCGCTCTTCAATTCTGATTCGAACACCGTTACATTGACATTCGAGCTACGATTGCCAGACCGAACTAAATTGCCAAAAGAAGCGAATGACAGCACCGCTCATGATGTTTCTCACCCGCCAGAATCGAGCCTGCTCCAGAACCATGGACGTTCTCCAGCAAACGAGACCGATGGACCCAGAGCTAATACTCCTACACTCAAATCACATACCACAACGGTGGAATTGAGAATAAATCTTGCCGATTTGCGCGTCACGCTTCCTATGCTGGCGAAACAAGCCGAGCCGGACTTCAACCTGGTCTTCCACGATCCGTTCTCACCAAATAAGGTGCCTCAACTCTGGACGAGTGAAATTTTCTCGATTTTCAGAAAGCTTCTCGATAAGCATCGTGGGCGGCTGCTGACATATTGCGCCGCGTCAGCGATACGAGGCGGACTGATAGAGAACGGCTTCCATGTCTATAGAACGATGGGAGTGGGTCGCAAAACCGGCGGCACATTAGCCTCTGTGATTGATCTTTCAAGCGACTCTACAGTCTCCAACAGCTGCATACTTCCGCTCCTGGACGAAGAGCAGGAGAATCTCAGAATGCAGAAGGCAATTCCATACCGTGATAGCAGCCTGAGAGGCAGCAGGCTGGAAGTTCTCAAGCGCAGAGAGGAAGAGCTGAAGCAATGGAAATTAGCTCATAGCTGATCGATGGCGCTACCTACGGTATCACTCGCTCGAACTTACTTCCGCCTCTACGATCGCTTCCAGTGCGGTAATCTGCTTCTCAACCTCATCCAGTTCTCGGAAAAGCTCGGCGGTCGGGTCGGCCAAATCGCAGATGTCTTCCGTCAACCTCTCGATTCGCTTTCCGTAATGTTCGAGCATATCGAGCAACATGTCGATTTGCTCCTCAGTAAGCTCATTGCGACGGCGATCCAGAACCGCCGAAATTAACGCGTATTTTTTGCCAATGCTCTGTAACTTCACGGTCCGATGGTTGACTACCTGATTGAGACGACGAATCCGTCCGCAAATTTTGATGCGGAGACGGGATAGTTTTTTCAATCGTTTCCAGATGTCTACTGGTTCGCTGCTCATTGGACACTCGCAGGACTACCGTCCATATTTGTAATACCACATACAGGCGTGAGAGCCTCATTTTTTGTGGAAATGCGGTGATTGGCTCATTCTATCTCAGTAATACGCGACGACAGAAACACCAAAATTCGATAGATTCCCGTCTTGAGAGTCCGATCTGTTCGAACTAGATGCTCGATAGGCCTGACCGCAGTCCGGCTTTGGGCGCCAGCGAAAAACAAAAATGCAGTCAGAAATCAAACTCCCGATATTTGCAGTGGTCAAAGAGTTTGTTTGGTGATCCGCGATGGATTCTCGCACTCAAACCAATTTGTGTTACGCACGCAGCTTCCGCATACCATTTTCGCAAAGCGACATGCTAATCTTGCCGCTTTACAGTCAAGCCAGAGGGATTCGATTCCTATGTCCTCTATCGATGATTCAGGCAACGTCGCCGACAATTCGAATGGTCGTTCCAGCGGAAACGAATGCGGTTCCGTACAAGCGAACAGCAGCGCCGAAGACCAGTCAACGACCTTCGACGCTGACTTAGAGCACCTACTTAACTCCGTGCCGGGACCCGAGGATTTCGTACAACGCGTCGCTGCGCGCGTGACAGTAAATGAAGTTTTGAATAGCTATTTAAACGATATCTCCAGAGTTCGGGCGCTGACGGCTGATGAAGAAGCGGCTTTCCTCGACATGTTGCAAGCAGAAGGTCAAAAAGCAAAGCTGGCCAAGAAAAAATTGAACGAGGCATATCTTCGACACGTAGTCTGGATTGCAAAAGAGTACACAGAAAGCGGCTCTATTCAGATTCTGGACCTGATCAATGAAGGCGCGTTGGGTCTCATACAAGCTGTCGACACATACTCCACCGAGGCCTCCGTGCCGTTCTCCCACCATGCCGCCATGTGCATCAAACGTTCAATCGCCCATGCTCTGTCGGAGGAGACGAGATTGAGCCGGGTCCCGGCTTATTTGCTTGACAAAGTTACCTCGGTTAAGGGGGTGACCCACAGCCTGGCGACAGAGCTGGGAAGAGAACCGTCACGAATCGAGATCGCAGACGCCATGGGGCTGACGGCGGAAGAGCTAGAGCGACTTATCCAAATAGTTAAGCAAGGTCCTGAAAACGAAGAAGAGGCTCCGGAAGCCGTCGAAGATGAACAGAGCCATGATTCTTATGAATCCGAGTATTACGAAGAATACGAAGAGAGTTAAGAACACATTTAAGCATCCCGTTACGTCCCGAGAAAGCTAAATAGTCAGGGTTTGCGGGTTTTATCCAGTTCGATATGAACGTTATTAACTTAATCCTCTAAAACAGCCTATTGAGGAGACTATATACTTACAACCGTCTTGGGACGGCGGAACTATCGCGAACCGAAAGAAGTCCGATAGCTTTATTGGTTTTCAGCTCCAAAGAAGCCGTAACCCGTTTTCATATGTATTCGACAGTCTCTGGGAGGCACTTGTTAAATGACCAGACAGAATCTTTCGCTCTCTTTGCTCTTAGCCAGTCTGACGTTGGCAGGTGCGCTCGCTGTTGCACCGGTAAGCGCTCAGCTCAGACCAGCGATCCCGGAAGCAGAGCTAGCCCCAGGCGAGCCCACGGAGCAGCTGACAAAGGAATTGGCCGGCGATGGCAAAGAACCTGCGGATGAAGGTCCTGCGGTGCAGGAAGCAGGAAGACTGGAGTCAGTCAACGGCATCGGCAAAGCACCAGTGATCCAGCCATCAGAAGCCGGTTCCAACATCAATCCGGTGGAAACTCCAAGCTCAGTAGAATCCGAAACCTCCAGCCAGGAAGATGTTCCAGTCGCTCCAACCAGATCTGCAAAGCCAGGCAAAGCACCCAAGGCGCCCAAAGCGGCAAAACAACCGAAGTCCGGTGGCGATGACGAAATCGGCTCTCCCAAGCGGATTGAGAACGATCTGGGCGAAGTAGGCTCCTCAGCAGTTAAGAGCGTCGGTAGCGTTGGCAAAGGCGCTGTCATGGGAGTCGAGAACGTCGGCAAAGGCGCCGTAACCGGAGTCGGAAGTCTGGGCAAAGGTGCAGTCGGCGGAATTGAAGCAGTAAGCAAAGGTACCGTCAAAGGCGTAGAAAGCATCGGTCACAATACTCTGAAGGGAGTAGAGGCAGTCGGCAAAGGTGCCGAAACAGTCGGAATCGGCACCATGCATGCAGTTGGTTCCGTCAGCTCAGGCACCGTCAAGGGAGCAGAGAAAGTTGGCGGAGAAACCTGGAAGGGTGTTGAAGCAGTTGGCAAAGGCACTTTACACGGTGCGGAATCGATCGGTAGTGGTCTCGGCCACGGTGCAGCCGCACTCGGTCACGGAGCCGAGAAAAGTGTGGAAGCCGTAGGCGACGTCAGTGTCGGTGCTCTCAAGAGCGCAGTGCACGGACTAGAAAAGCTAGGTCACGTCGGCAGAAAGAAAGATGCTACGACTACCGCCTCCAAGCAGCCGGAAAACGAAACTTCTGCAAGCAACACGACGCCCGAAACTGGCAATGAAGAAACTTCGTCGTCGCGTCTTGCCGGTCTCGAACAGCCGAATGAAGCTGCCGACGATCTGCAAATCAAAGGCGCCCCGACGCCTAGCAATACTTCGTCAGCGCCAACACCAGGTGGCGACACCACCGGTGGTTCGGCAGATCAGCCCAGGGGTTGGTCCGAATAACTCTGAATCTGCTCGATTCATTACACTGACGGAAATTCAGAAAATTATCAAAGGCGTGGCAGTGTTGAATAGAGCCACGCCTTTTGATTTGCAAAAGCTACTTGCCGCTCTCGGACATTACGCGCCATCTCTGCGAACCGGAGCGCGAACACAACGAGCTGATTTCTCAGACTAGTGGATGTTGGGAATCCACCGGCAGCCACAGAGAGATTACTTCAGATCCTTGATTTGCTGTCGCACCACTTCAATCACGCTGGGAAAGTTCCGCTCGAAAAACACGCGATCCGATTCATTCTCAGGTCCTGTGGTCAGCAAACCGAAGATAGAGGCGAAGGTTTCTTGCCGTCCGACACCACTGGCTTGAGAGAGGTATTCTACGCGATAGTCCGCTTCTCGTGCATTTTCCCGTTTTTCCCTGTTTCTTATGCCTTCCATGTCTCTCGTATAGGCACGAATGAACTCATCACGCGACGAGAGGAAGTTATGGGCGAAATCCAGTGCGTGGCCGACCTGGTGCGTCAAGACGTTTTCTCTATCGACATCAACCATTTCTCCGTTAACACGAAACCTCATTGGAGCAATAATTCGCTTCGACACGTCGTCATGAGTGCCATCAGAGTTGAGAAAACTGAGATCCCGATCCCAGCCTCGGGGAGACAGTCGCGCCAGCTCTGGTATCGCATCCGGTATTGTCGGTGCTGCGATGATTCTATAACCATGTCGTGCCAGACTGTTGCGAACATTCTCCGGTAACTCGTTAAGCTTGTCCTGAAGCTGCCGTTGAAATCGCTCCGGTACTCCAGGCAGTGCCTCAATCAAGCCGTCGTGATTTTCTCTGGACTGTACTTCGATCTCATATGAACGAGTCAGGGTAACATTACCTCTGTCGACCGATGACAAAGTCCATCCAGTATCGACCTGACCAGTAGTCGGGTGTCGAAGCGAATAACGCTCAGTACCGCCGGGCTCCGGCATACGTCTCTCGAGAGTAGGGTTCGCTGCAAAGAAGTCTCGATTGGGCACTGTGTAGGAGCTCTGCATACGCATTCTGTCGACACCACGTCTTGCACTACCGGCAAACTCCCATTGATTGACTCGCGGAGTAGGTCGAGCTGCCTCTGTGCCTTGAGCCTCTGTTCGCTCAGTCGCTCTTGTGTCATTGCCTGTAGGGTTTTGCTGGTTCTCCGGTCTTTGTGGCGGAGTCTCATTTGCTTGACTGGTTGGAGTCTGATCTCTGCGGCTATTTTCTGCTGCCTGCGGTGGTTGAAGTTCATTTTCCGGGGGCGGCTGAGTCCGATTCGACTCGAATGGCTTATCTTCATCACTCCGTTGTACTACAGGCGCTGAAAACGATAATTCTTCCTCAACACCATATGCAGTGGCGCCTATGAGCACGTCTTCAAATCGTAAAATGCCGAACTCAAGACTTTGCGCTGTGGGTTCATTAGTCGTTCCCTGCGAGAAAACCGCGTCCCTGAATGGGGCTTGTGCATTCGCTGTTGTCGTTGCTGTCTCTCTACTCGATGAAATGCCAGTGATGCTCAAATCATCAAACGCTAGAAAATCCAAGGAGGTTCCCCGCGAAGGATCTTCGATTCCGTACTGATTAGAGGTGGTATCACCTTGTGGTGGAGCCGTTCCGATAGTGCGCTCTTGAACAGGGCTGCTATACACATTCAAGGAGCGGAAATCCAAGCTTTCAACCGTCGACTCGCCTGGTCGAACCATGGCTATTTGGTTCGGTCCATTATCCGCACCGGTTCCAAAACCGAGACCAACAAACTCCAGGCTGTTAGCTTCTTCAGGCAAGCCTTGAAGAATCCGAGCAGAAGTGATCTCTCCAAGCGTCGATGCACCGAAGTCCAAGACTGTTTCGTTGTCGACTAAATTTTTATCGCCCGCCAACTGGGAATCTTCGCTATTCAGAGACGTTGTCGCCGCCTCAGCATTTGGCCGAATCAGTCGAACGTCGTTTGTCTCGAAAGCAGGAAGGGAGATCTGAGAGGTCTCCTGGGGTAAGTCTGACATTATGAAAAGTCATGATAGTATTGGCGGTCTTTAAAGAGTATGAGTAACAGACCTGGATGTCAAGATAACACCCCTCGAGCTATGTCCTGGCCCGGACTTCGATTCCAATATCAAAAGTTGGAGCTAACCTCCGGTGCGTGTAGAAGTCATCACCAGCGCGAGCCGCTCGGAACGAGATCGTTGGGAGCGGACTTCATATCTCAACCAATGGATTGAAGATTTCAGATTTCCTGCTGATTAGTAATAATGATAAATGGAACAGCCACCACCCATGGGTGGTGTTGTGGATCTCACAATCTCAGATGTTTGATGAATGGCTGCCATCAGCAGCAATTGCCAGCAAGTAGACAACACAGTCCAGGGTGCAAAACATGCACTTCAAATGGCTGTTCTATCCCGTCGTTTAGCCTTCTTTCTTGACGGGTTTTCCTGCCTCTGGTTTCTTGTCTTCTCTAGTCAGCTCGAGATCGAGAGTGATGTTGACGTCATCCCCTACCATGCCCTCACTGCCGGTGATACCGAAATCCTGACGACGGATCTTGGTTGTCGCAGATGCTCCAATCTTTGTGTTCCCGCGAGGATCTTTGATCTCCTTGCTGGGTCCATCAACCTGCAGTGTCACTTCCTTGGTCTTGCCATGCAAGCTCAGATCGCCAACTAGATTGAACTTTCCTTGACCGGCTGGTACAGCCTTTTTCGATTTGAAGGTCATGAATTGGAATTTGTTGGCGTCAAAGAAATCTGCCTGAAGCAGATGTTGGTCTCGTTTTTCTTCGCCTGTGTTGACGGTTTTAATCGGGATCTTCGCATCTACGGCTATGCCTTTGATGTCTTTCCCATCGTAGGTAACTTTGCCTTCCAAATTCTTGAAGGTACCACGAACGTTCGAGATCATCATATGCTTAATCGAGAAACCGGCACTCGAGTGCGCACTGTCGATTGTCCACGTATTGGCTGCAAATGCTTGAGATGAACATCCCAAGCCGATAATCATTACAGAAAGAGACGATCCAATTATGCGCGCTATCATAACGCCCTCCAAAAAAGTGCAGTTCTATTGAACCACACAAGCCGACCAACCTGAAGACGGAGTCAACGACTAAATGATTCCGGCTTTGAGAAGATCCTTCAAATCTATCAATCCGATGGGTCTTCCCATGTCGTCAAGAATAAGCAAGTCTGAGATCGAATGCTTTTCCATCAGCTTGAGCGCCGCTACTGCCAGACAATCGGGTGAGATCGTTTTTGGATTCTTTGTCATGAGCTCCGCGGCCGATTTGGAGAAAATTTCCTCTCCGAATTTGGACATTGACCGCCGTAAGTCACCATCAGTAATGATCCCTTTCAGCCTGCCCTCATCGTCAAGAACTGCAGCGAATCCGAGTCGTTTGCAATCAATCTCCTCAAGTACCTGTGCCTGGCTCGAGCCCAGTCCAACTGTCGGTACCTGGATGCCAGAACGCATCACATCGGCAACAGACAGCAACCGCTTGCCCAAGCTTCCGCCTGGATGACTGCGAGCGAAATCGTCGACCTGAAAACCTCTGGCTGTCATGATTACTATCGCCAGCGCATCTCCCATAGCTAGTGTCGCCGTCGTCGATGCTGTGGGGGCCAGGTTGAGCGGGCAAGCCTCTCGTTCCACGCCTACATCCAGTATGACATCCGCAAATCTAGCCAGCGTCGAGTCGAGATTACCGGTCATGCCGATTAGTTTCATGCCCAGACGCTTGATTGGATCGAGTACCTGGGTAATCTCCTGCGTCTCTCCGGAGCCGGAGATAGCAAGAACGATATCGCGCTCTTCCAACATGCCGAAGTCACCATGGCGCAGTTCGGCGGGATGAACGAAGAAAGCAGGTGTGCCTGTGGAGGCAAGAGTAGCAGCGATCTTGGATGCGATATGCCCGGACTTGCCCATGCCGGTCACTACGACTTTGCCAGGGCAGTCGAGAATGAGGGACACAGCGGTCTCGAACTCATCCGAAAGCCGGTTCCGCATCAGCACTATGGCTTCTGCTTCCATCGAGAGAACCCTGTAAGCGAGGTCCAGCGCGGAGATCTCTTCGGTTTCCTCGCTTAATAATACGTGTTGTGGTTGAACACTGAAGTCCAAGCTGTTCGATATACTTACGTTTAATCCATCGGCAGGCGGTAGTCCGTTCACAATTCTTCCTTTGCGAGGTCTGTCCGACCCTTCGATGTGGCACAGCAGTGCTTCCATCAGTCAGACAAGCAGATTCTACCGACTTGACAACACCTGTTTCTTGACAAACTGTAAGCTTATTCCCTTCTGAGAAATTCCGTATTGAGAAAAGGGCATGATTGAAACAACCGTGAGAGGGCATCATACTATCGATTAGGTCTTATGGATTCGCATCGCTTGACATGATGAGCCTTAGCGGGATTCTTACTACTAATTTATCTATTTAGAAATTCAGCAGAACCAGAGTCGCGCCCTACCGTATGACAACCATCTTCGCCAGAAACGACAAGCTTGAAAACGGTCACTATGTAGTGATGAAGGAGCTTGGCTTGGGCGGAATGGGAGTGGTCTACCACTGCCGGGACGAGTTCTTGCAGCGGGATGTAGCGATCAAAATGCTCCTGCCGGAGCTGATGAAGGACTCCAAAAACGTACAGGTGTTCACGCAGGAGGCACGCCTGGCAGCTCATCTCGAACATCCGAACATCGTCACGGTTTATGACATCGGCGTTGAGGAACGCGATAAGAAGGATCATCACTTCGTAGCCATGGAATACCTTCCTGGCGGAACGCTGGCAAAGCGGACTCAGAACGGCGCATTGCCCATAGAACATGCACTCAACTGGATGAAGCAACTGGCCAACGGTCTCAACTTCGCGCACAAGAAGGGTGTGGTTCACCAGGATATTAAGGCTGACAACATCCTCATCACCCTCGAAGGAGATCTAAAAATCGGCGACTTCGGGCTTGCACGCCTTATGGCCAACAAGGTTTACATAAACCCGACCAACAAAGGCATGGGAACTCCTGCATATATGTCACCCGAACTATGCCGTGGAGAGCAGCAGGACCACAGGTCTGACATTTACTCGCTTGGGGTGCTCTTCTTCGAGATGGCGACCGGACAGCTGCCATACCGAGCCAACGGCATGATTGAGATGGCGATGAAGCACACAACTGCTCCTATCCCCTCTGTAAGACGGATCAATCCGAACGTTTCTGAAGCACTCGATCGCCTGATCCGAAAAATGATGGAGAAGGAACGAACCGATCGCTATCAATCGCTAACGGAAGTAATCGAACGACTTGATGATTTGATTTTTGACATGCGCGTGGCTCGTATGGGTCTGATGGGCAAAACGCAGAGCATGCCGGTCTTAGAGAGTCCCGGGACGGCACCGCCTGCGGCAGCAGCAGCAGCAAAGGGACTAACGGCTCCAGCAGCTCGTACCGCACCGCCTGTAGAGCCGCCCAAGGCTGTCGTCGCTACACCGACGGTAGTGGTGACTGCCAATCCAGCTTCAAAGATGCCTGAGTCGAAACCAGTCGCCCCCTCGCCACCACCTGTTGCTCCGTCACCTCCTGTAAAGCAAGAAGAAAAACCTGCTCCCAAAGAACCGGAAACTCAACCGTTGCGTACAAGGAAGGAAGATCCGGGCATCTCCAGCTCGAAGATCAGAGCAGCCGGCATCAAAATTCCGGAACAGATTGGACCAGCTCGTCAGCCATCTCAGGAAATCGTATTCCGAGATCCGCGAGCATCCGCATATGAGATTCCGGTCTTAGAGGGACTCAGCCCAGTTCTCCTGGAGAAGTGGAAATTCGCCACGAATGGACCGATCGGCTGGTCGTCCAAACCGACAATGTCAGATGATCAGTCAGCAGTTTTTATCGCGTCCATGGACGGATATTTATATAAGATTGACACCGCCAGTGGTTCCTTGGCCTGGTCGCACAGAGCCAGTTCTGTCCTGCTCACCAGTCCGGTCATAAGAGGAAAGGAGATCTGGCAGGCCGCCGTCGATGGAACTCTTCTGAAGCTAAGAGACAGCAACGGCGAACGAATCTGGAAACGGCGCGTGAAGGGAGGAATTGTAGCCACTCCCGCCATGGCAGGCAATCGCATGATTGTAGTCTCGCTCGACGGAGTTATATCCGCGATTGACACTGCCGCTGGTGACATCATTTGGGAATACTCCACTAATGCGCCGATGGTCGGCAACCCGGTTTTATACGGTGACATCGTTTTCGTCGGCAATCGGAATGGCGATCTCTATTGCCTCAACGTCGCCACCGGACGACGCGAATGGAAAGTAGAGCTTAATAGCTCCATAGTCTCTACACCCGCAACCTCTGTCGATAGCGTCTATCTAGGCACACAATCAGGCACTTTTTACGCACTCGATATTCAATCCGGACAATCACTGTGGGAATACCAAACGCCTCGTGGAATCATTTCCAGTCCCCAGATCATTTTTACATCAGTAGTCTTCTGTAGTCAGGATAAATGGCTCTACTGCTGTGAAAAGTACGACGGAAGCCTGAAGTGGAAGGCGGCCGTGCGCGGTAATGTTCAAACAGCACTTTCAGTAGCAGCCAAAACTATTCTGGCCACTTCAAGAGAGGGTTGGATGCAGGGATATGATGTGCACAGCGGTCAACTGAAATGGCAACGCAATTTCGGGCAGAGATTGGAATCGTGTCCGCTGGTTCTCAAAGATGCTCTGGTAGTAGCCAATGTGGAAGGTGTGATCACATACTTTGTGTTCAGCACCGATCAACTTCGCAAATCCGCGTAACGTTGCCGTCTATGGTGCCAAAGAAGCGATGCTGCAATCAAGTGCTCGATGAAGATCACGATGATGGCAATTTGATCGCTATGTTAATAGCGTGAACAACGCAGCATTGGCGCCGGATTAATCAGGCCCTCATGCATTTGTGTTTTGCAGATGAAGCGATCACGCAACCAGGTGATCGATGAGAATCATGATGAAGGCAATGATGCTTACAACGCCATTGACAGTGAAGAACGCAGCGTTGACTCGGGATAAATCATGCTCGCTGACAATGCTGTGCTCGTAGAAGAGCATCGAAACTACAATCGTCAGACCGATCCAATAAAACATTCCGAGGCTCAAGATTAGACCCAAACTAACTAAGCTCGCTGCCGTAAACACATGCAGCCAGGAGGAGACTCTAAGCGCCCTACCCAGACCGAAACGAGCCGGCATGCTCTGGAGCCGTTCTTTCCGATCGAACTCGATATCCTGGCAGGCATAGATTATGTCGAACCCGGCTACCCATGAAGCCACTGCCAGCGCCAGAAGCCAGGGAGCCGGCATGCCCAGAGAACCGTTTGCCGCGACCCATCCACCAAGCGCTGCTCCGCCTAATGCTATGCCCAGAACGATATGACATAACCATGTAAAACGCTTAGTGAAGGAATAGAAGCTAAGCCAGAAAATCGCAATCGGCGAAAGCATGAGACAGATGGGCGGAAGCTGAGAAGCTGCTGCGAGCATTATGGCAAAGGCCAGTACGGAGAAAATAATCGCCTGACGTTTGCTTATTTTGCCGGCCGGTATGGATCGAGCCTCAGTACGCGGATTTTTTGCATCAATTTCGCAATCGATAAGTCTGTTGAGTGTCATGGCAGCCGCACGGGCACCAGCGAATGCGATGATCGTATAGAGAATGGTGAGAACGCCAGGCATTGACTCTGATGCGAGAATCAGACCAGAGAGCGCGAACGGCAGAGCAAAGACCGTGTGCTCGACCTTGATCATCTCGCACCATTCACGGATCTGCCGCGTACCGGCTGGTCTGGAGTCATTGATGGATGATGACATAGGTTGCACCGATTGTTCGCAAACTCAGCTCTATCAACGGATCCAACCCTCTCAGAAATTTCGCTGGCAGCCAGGGAAGGTCAGGGTGACAAGTATATCGAAAATTCTTGGAACACTCCCAATCTGCACCCATTGTTGGAAACGAAACTTGAAACCGCAATACGGCTATCGATTTCAAATCGCACATTAGTGTTACAACGACCAAAC
>CAYTDR010000099.1:0-13185 GCA_964436185.1 uncultured Candidatus Obscuribacterales bacterium
ACCTGTGGTATCAGCTCGCTCTCGGATAAAGTTTCGAAACGAGCTATCAGCATCGCCGGCGACACCTTTTCTATCAGCATTTTGGCACATGCATGAGTTTGGTCGAAAAATCCACTGAGTCAAACTTGGAGAACGCAAGGTTTTCCCGCACACTTTACATAGCCGTGTTTCGGTCTGTCGCTGAGTCACCTGGTCACAGCTGCATCGAAATACCCACTGAGTAAACGACAATCCCATGGACGTGGGCTTTGGCTTTCCGCAGGTGGGGCACTTCTCAGTTTCGGTAGGCGAACCTGACATCAAACTACTTTCTTGGCACGGTGTTCCTATTTTAGCTAAGTTTAGAGCAGTCATCGAAGAAGAACCGAGCCCGGAGAATTTATTTCTTCGTGTTCCAGCGCCAGGCAAGAGACCTCCCGAAGACGTTCCGCTTGTCGGACGCCAGCCAGTCGAGTGAAAGTTCCGTCCTGCGGTCTTGCAGCAATGCAGATCACAGGACGAAACTTCTTAATAAAGCGCAGAGTAGTCTAAATCAATTTGCCGCTTTGGAATGTTCGTGCAGGTTGTTGAAACGCTCTTGGAGCGCGTCTTTGTCTTTGCGATCTAGCTTATTAAATGAATCACGCAACTTCTCACCGACGGCTTTGTCGTTTTTCAAGGTCAAACTTTCCATGTACTCGATGACAGCGCTTCGATAATCCCCAGAGCGGTTTGCTTCATCTGCGAGGGTGAGTCGATCGGAAGGGTTGGCCGGATCCTTGCCCAACATCTTAATCATGCCATTTATGTTTTCTCGTGTCGTCGGGTTCGCGCTGTTTAACGCCATGGAATAGTGAAAGTACGAGAGAGCTTGCTTCGGATTGGCTGTAGCTGTGCCCAAAGCTTTATTGTTGTATGCAATGGCCAGGTTGACACGGGCCAAACTGTAGGTGGGATCGATCGAGAGTGCCTTTTCCAGGGCGTTAATAGCCCCATCGAAATCGCTTTTATTCAAGCTGGTCACCGCAGTGTTATTTAGTTGGATTGCTTCTTTTGAGCCTGCCAACGCCGGCCCGAGAGAAACCAACCCACATGTGGCGACCAATATGACTGCTCCAGTCATTCGTCGCAGACTTCGCGAACTACAGCATTTCATGATCTAACTCCTGTGGCGGAAAGAATTAAGCAAGCGTGTTTCCTGATAAACTGAAGCCAAACAGTGCTTCCTAATCAAACCACATTGCCTTAAGACGTTCTACCACGGGAATTATTGGACAAAAACTTTAGAAGTAGAGTCCTCGCGGCCCTGCATTGTGCTCGGAATTAGACTGCGGCGCGTAGCGCAGAAAGTCGCCGAGACTGAATGTGGTGCTCTCCGCTAGCTTCTTATTGTTCCAATGTTTCGATCCTGCCATGCGTTTAACGATAAGAACAGAACTATTGCAGTGGTCCAGGACGTACTGAGGTACTGCGCTTCCGAAAATTCCGTCCAACGCTCCGTGGACAGGAGAGCCCATGACTATGATATCCGGCTGCCAAGCACTGATTTGATCCAGGATGACATTCTCCGGTTTGCCGGGACGAACTTCGATACTGATATGTTCGTTGCCGACGACGCTCCCCAATTTCAAGGCAGGCTTCTCGAGCATTTCGAAAGCTTTTTCCTTAAAATGCAGGAATCGTCCTTGAAGATCGTCATGTTCTTCTATCGGCAAATCATTTTTGTTCAAATCGTTGAATTCCGGCATTGCCATGAGCATTTTGATTTCGGTGCCAGATTTCCAGACCTGGTTTGCCAGCCAATCCACGGTCTCCTGCGAATAGACCGAACCTTGCACCGGCACCAAAAGCCTGTAACCATCATTACCTATAGAGCCATGCTCCACGTCTTCAGTCGGTCTGACGATCAATACGGAGCAGTTTGCGCGATTCAGCACTGCATGTGAAACGCTGCCCGTAATCAGTCGTCCCCACTTGCTGCGAGTATGGGACGCCATCACGATAAGGTCGGCGTTCCACTCATCTGCGGTAGCCAAGATCGACGATGCGGGGCTACCAAAGTGAACTCGATAGTTGATCTGACAATCAGATCTTTTGCGAATCAGCTCTTCGGTCAGGGCTCGCAATTCTCTCGACTTCTCTGCCAGCGCCTCATGCCGCAACAGCATTTTCTCACTGTAAACGGTCATTATTGAGGATCGCGGTTCGCTGATTACAGATAGGATCAAGACCTCACTTTCAGGGTTGAGTGCCATGGAGCCGACCCACCCGAGTGCGTCTATTGAAAAGCGTGAGCCATCATAAGGAATTAATATCTTCATGTTTTTATACTTCTAGTTTCTAGTACTCCGGCGGTATCGAATATGGTGATCGAATACTGGCCTGATTTGAATGTTTACGACAAACACTCTGACTATGACTCGATAGATCGAATAACTGTTCCCGATGCCTCTGGCACCCTATACGATCGAATTCGAGCAATTCCAGAGTATCAGCAAGGCACGTTTTGTCCAAGATGTTAAATGGAAAACCGTGAGAATTTTGCTTTCTTTCAACCTGAATGTCGTTCCAACACGCAACCAGTTCTGCGTTTCCGAAATTGTCAACTTCTCTTGAGAATAGTGAAGTTTATTACTGTGGTATCAAATTATTACCATCACTGTAACGAGATGATCATACAAAGTGATCAGGGGGAACCCGCAAATATTGGGAGAAGAAATACGATCAAAAATTTCATCAAACTGCGCGATGACGGGCTTTTCAAGGAAATGTTCCCTGCAAAACAAACCTGAATATGCGGGGGTCCGAACGCAGATTGACAAAATACAAGTCCAATAATTGCTATCAATCATTGGACTTTACGATCAAAAAGCGAATGAGCGAGCGTATTGCACGCTCGCTCATTCTTATATAACGCGATCGTCTTCGATTTAGATCACGACTGCAGAAGAGAGCAGGCGCAGATCTTCTTTAGTCATTTGCCCTTCTTGCGGAAGAAACTGCTCTGTTTCAGTAGAGCCACTGAGAGCAGTCGTAGCTGATTCGCCACCACTAACGGTGAGGAGTACTTTATCGAAGTAGCCGGTCCCTACTTCTCTTTGATGTCGAACTGCTGTGTAGCCCTCTGACTGCAGCTGGAACTCTTGCTCCTGGAGCTTGACGTAGGCTGACATTCCGTTGACTGCAAAATCGCTGGCTAGTTGGAAGGCACTGAGATTGGTGGCATGCCAGCCGGCCAGAGTTATGAATTGATACTTGAAGCCCATCTCTCCGAGCTGCTCGTTGAAGCTGGCAATTGTCTTATCATCGAGAAAACGCTTCCAGTTGAACGAAGGTGAGCAGTTGTAGGCGAGAAGTTTGCCGGGATATTTTTCATGCACGGCTGCTGCAAACTCGCGTGCTTCGCCCAGGTCCGGCTTGGCCGACTCGAACCACAGAACATCTGCATAAGGAGCATATGCCAGTGCACGAGCGATGACTGGCTCCAGTCCATCCTGGACATAATAATATCCTTCGGCGGTTCTTTGGCCCCGGATGAACTTTCTGTCTGCCGGATCAATATCCGAGGTAAGCAAAGTGGCGTTAAGAGCATCCGTACGAGCGACAATGACTGACGGTACATTGGATACGTCTGCAGCAAGCCTGGCTGCGGTGAGCGTGCGAATGAATTGCGATGTCGGCACCAGAACTTTGCCGCCGAGATGTCCGCATTTCTTTTCGGAAGCCAATTGATCTTCGAAGTGGACACCAGCGGCGCCGGCTTCGATCATGCTCTTCATCAGTTCGAAAGCGTGAACAGGACCACCGAATCCGGCTTCTGCATCAGCTACGATTGGAACAAACCAATCACATGTAGTGGTGCCTTCGACGCGATCGATCTGATCGGCACGAAGGAGAGCGTTGTTCAAACGTTTTACCAGTTCAGGAACGCTGTTTGATGGATAAAGACTTTGATCAGGATAGGTTTGCCTGGAGGTGTTGGCATCTGCTGCCACCTGCCATCCACTTAGATAGATCGACTTGAGTCCACCGCGCACCATCTGTACAGCCTGGGAGCCGTTCATTGCGCCGAGCGCGTGCACATAAGGTTCATTATTGATCAAAGACCAGAGGCGTCTGGCACCGTGTATGGCCATAGAATGCTCGATCTTTATAGAAGGTCTCAGGTCTACTACGTCTTTGACTGAGTAATCACGCCTGACACCCGACCATCGTGCGTCATTGGACCATGAATTAGCCACTTCCTGGAGCTCTTCTGCTCTCGTCTGTCTCATCGTTTTCGTGCTCTCCATAATCGCAAACCTCGCTTTTCGGGTGTTCGTTCTTCATCTGATAGGAACAGTGGTAACCCGGTTCTTCGACTAACTTGATGTTGGCTTCGTCGATTTTGCCGAGCCTAGACTCGCTCCTTCAATATGTTGATATATTGATTCGCTTAAATCAATACATCAATAAATTAATCCGCGCACCCTTGCTCTGCGAATGCATGAGTGCTATGTAATCTAGTCAATGAAATTGCCCACCCGATTCCGGCGTCCCGAAACCCCTGATACAAATATGGCGAACGACGAAGCAGAAAATTATATGAACGGTCCTGAAGCTGCTGAGTTCCTCGGAGTGAAGACCGCTACGTTATATGCATACGTCAGCCGCGGCCTGCTCGCCAGCGAGCCGGGTGAAAACGCACGGCAGCGACGTTATCGCTTGAGCGAATTGATCAAGCTGAGACAGTCGACAAGAGGATTCAAGTCTCCACAGATAGCAGAAGAAGGCAGTTGGACCGGACCTATAATCAAGTCCGCCATTACGGAGATTCGCGAAGACGGTCATCGCTACCGGGGTTTCGACGTATTTAACTTGCTCAAGGACAACATGCCGTTCGAGGCAGTAACTGAGCTTTTGTGGGCGACAGAGAAGACTCGATGGACCAACCTGAAGCCATTTCCAATTCCGGAAACACTCAAGCCATCAATTAACAACGACAGTGACTACCTGGACGTTCTGAAGCTGCTATTGGTCTCGCTCGAGATCAATGATACCGTTTGCCGCAAGCTGCTTGCCGAAGACACTCTCGATACGGCTCACAGACTCGTGGTCACGATGGCTACCGCTATTGGTCTCCCTCATGGGCGCAGCCACTTCATGTCGCAAGCGGAATTTCCAGTTGCTCAAACCCTTCTCAAGGCTTTGACCGGAAGCACTTCCAGCGAGGAAGCGCGCTTGATTAATTGTGTCCTTGTCCTCTGCGCCGACCATGAGTTGAATGCATCAGCACTTGCTGCACGAATCGCGGCCTCGTGCGATGCCTCGCTCTACTCCTGCATTCTGAGCGCTCTTGGTTCATTCAGTGGTACCATGCACGGTTCTGCAAGCAAAAGAGCCCATCAACTAGTGGAGAGCTCAACGAGCTTTGTGAGCGCTCAAACCTTTCTTAAAGACTATCTGCGTCAAGTCGATGAGATTCCGGGTTTCGGAACGAGACTCTATCCAACAGGAGATCCAAGAGCCAGATATATTATTGATCTGGCACAGAAGTCAGCTAAGCAAAACGATAAATTGAACAGACTTGTGGATATCGTGAAATGCATTTACGACGAGCTTGGCCTCCATCCTAATCTCGACATTGGCCTAACTGCAATCTCGTATGCACTGTCTCTTCCGCCTGGCTCCGGCTCAACGATCTTCGCCGTCAGCAGAACTGCAGGATGGATCGCACATGCAATCGAACAACGCCGGTACAGTGGTATCATTCGGCCACGGGCCAGATACATAGGTAGATCGGATGCGGATCAATGACTGAACCTGCGACAAGCCAGACTCCAGGCTTGACCTTTGTCATAATTTGGTCATAGCTTATCGTTATCATTTATCCGAGTCATTCAAAAATCGCCCCCAGTCTCGAAACACGAAAAATAAGAGCCAGTCGATATCTTTCTGTGAGAATTGTCTCCTAATCTGTTAGTAAGCAAACTGTTCAGAAATTGACTCCTTTTCCTAGAAGCCGTTCCGCTTGCCGGACGCTTGCCAATGACGAGTGAGAGCAACGTCCCTGTGGTCTGCAGCAATGCCGACCACAGGACGGAGCTTTTCATTGAAAGGATCTGCCATGAGAGAACACATGTTCGGTAAACCTCAGCCTCAGAGAAAAAAAAGCGCTATTAAGAAAGTCCTCTTTCTCGCGGCTGTCGGCTTGATTCCTCTCAATCCAACGGATGCATCAGAACCTAAGGCATTTTCGACCATGCCAAATTGCTTGGAACGACCGATTCATGAGCCGACAGAATCAACACAAAAACGAGCTCAGAAGAGCCTACCCGAATACGATCGAGTGCTCGTACTCAATTGGTTTATACCGGAGAAGAAGGGTGAGGACGAAAGCCTTATATACTACTGCGGAATAGTTGGGGAAGCCCTTACCACCGCTCTTGCGCTCGAGACATCATGGCAAACTCTCAGGCAGCCAGTAGAATTTAAGGTTGAATTCAAGATCGTCAAAGATCAAATCAAGGTGGAATTCATTTCGCCTTCAGTCACAACTGAAATGAGAAGAATCGTAGCTGGAGCAACTCTCCATGTGAAGAATCAATCGATAACCAGACCAAACGAAATAGTGCCATTGATCGGCCGCGCCTACTTCTATTCGGTGAAACCTCTCACTTATACAACAAAACAATCTCATAACCTCTCTCATGACCGGGATTTTTATACCTTTGATGACAGCGAGAATGGCCTGCGAATGATACCAATCTGTCAAACGGCTTGGGGTTCCTTTCATTGCGCTCCGACAATCGGCGAAGTCGTAAGAAAGATGGGAGCGATCGAGTCTTACTGCGAGGAAACGAAGAAATTCGCCCTTCGCGCAAGCTCCCATTGTCCTAATAGAGGTCCAATGATTATGCTCGACTTTCCAATTTGTGAAAAGAAATTGTTCGACCGAAGGGGCTGCCATTTTGGTCCAGCTTATCAGCTTTATCCTCGCGTATACAAAGCTGACGACTGGTATGAATGGTGCAATGAGATGGTCGGGGCGCTGGAGCAGTTATGGTGGCAATGTGCAAGCAGCAAAGATGCGACGTCGCTTTGCTCGCTGCCGAGAAACAAGTTCCCCTCGAGAAATGCAACGAGAGTTCTTTGGATGGAACCAGGTCAAGACATTGGAAACGTTTGGGATTTGACCAAAGATCCGCTCGGCAACATTTATGGCGAGAACGATGCTCCTGTCAGCGTACCTGGCAGGCTGGAGACCTGGGTTCAAGGTCATGCGAGATTGAAAGTGACAATAGCCAAAACCGGACTGGTTCGGGCAAGTGTGGAAGCTTCAAGCCTGCCGACAGAGCGCACTGCAAGCTTGATTCGATCGGTCGAAAACCTTTCCAGCCACCCAGTGGTTTGCTTTCCTGTGCACGATCTTGGGAGAAAAGAGATCAGCTTTACGGTCATCGTCTCTGCTGAGCGACCAGTCGGGTTTCTGGAGGAGGAGGGTGATGGGCAAGTCTCGGATATTTAGTATCGGATATGATACTGCTCGACGAGGTCAATATATGCGGCTTTTTCCAATATTCCTGATGGTTTCTGCGTTTCATATCGGTGTACCTGCACTTGCTCAGGACAGTCAATGGAATGAATTGACACAGAGAACGCTTCGGCAAGAGAAAGCTACAGCCGACTCAAAAAACGAATTTACCGACAAGTCGTTGGCAGTATTAGTCGAACAGGCCCGGTATTTACGAACTTCAGGAAGGGCTGTGGAGGCGGAGTCTCGATACATCCAGACGATGAGCCAGATTCGTGCTCGGATACCTGGTGCGGACAAATTCGCATTCGAAACTAAAGTCGGTCTGGCCAGTATTTTTGTAGATCAATGCAAATACCGCGACGCTGAAGTACTTCTTAAGGATGCGCTTCTTTCAGAGGGCACGACCGGTCCCGATGACGAGAACATTCTGGCTTCAGCACTGGAAGGTCTTGCTGAAATATACAATCATCAAAGCAAGCACCACGATGCAATGGAATTGTGCAACCGTGCTTTGAGTATACGAAAGAGATCCAACCTGCCTGGAGCAAGCGCCACGACTCTTCGTCTACTTGCCGACGCCTTCAACGGCACCGGATGGAAAAGTGAAGCGGAAAACACCTATCGAAGCGCAATTCGCGAGGCGAACACGCCACCACAAAAGGTTTTGATACTGTGCGAACTCGCCTCGTTCTATCAAGCGTCTTTCAAACATGGAGAGGGCGAAGCCACATCAAAGTTCGCACATTCGTTAGTCATGAGCAACATGGGATCTCCAAGCCCGACTATGGGAAAGGCATTGCATTCGTTAGCAGCTCGCCTCACATACAGCAACCCTCAAGAAGCAGAACGGCTTTTCACGGAGGCGCTTCGTATAGAGGAAGAGACAGTCGGTCCGTCTAGCATCCCGGTAGCTCGTACGCTTCAGAGTCTCGGAGACCTTATTCGACGCAAAAGTCCGGAAAAGGCCGCAGTCTATTTCGAACGCGCACTCTTAATCAATCGACAGCCGGGCTGCCCGACCAGGGACCTGATCAAAAATCTCGGCGCGCTGGCGGGAGTCTGCAGAGATTTATATCGGCAAGAGACACTGTACAAAGAGAAGTTGGAGTTACTGCAAAAGGAATCGCTCAAACCGGGTGGCGACAAAAAGACTTATCCAAGCGATGCTGACGAACTAGCAAAGACCATGAGGCAACTCGGTCACGTTTACAGCGCTCTGTCGAAACTTGATTTGGCGGAATCGGTCTACGCACGGCTTTTGGACATGGAAGAAAAAAGTACTAAACCCAACTATCTGGCTATCGTTGCTTATCTGGACGACCTTACGTTCGTCAGCAACAGACGCCAGGACTACAAGCAATGCGAGCGCCTGCAAAAGAAATCCCTGGCAATCAGCGAAAAAGCGTTTGGGCGCAACGATCAATCGGTAATAGGATCTCTTAACAAGCTAGCCGATAATTACTGGCACATGGGGCGAATCAGGGAGGCTGAAGAATTACACAAACGTGCTCTCTCCGTAGCGGAGAAATCGCACGGACATGACAGCCCAGCCGCGTCGTTTCAGCTTGCGCTGTATGCTGACTTCCGGCACAAAGTCGGACTCTGCAAGGAACTTCAGAAGACTGATGATACTAAATATGATGACTTACCGACTCCCGCCGCAAGCGAATCATTTGGAATGAAAGGAAACTCATCGCGCTCTGAAAGACAACCCATATCTGCTGGAGGGCTGCTTTCCGAACCCGAATCCAATGTCATGCTACCGCCTTTCGGGCTACAAACTCCATCTCCCAAGCCAGGGAAAGTCGCGCCCTCATTCAAGCGGAAAACAAATGTGATTTCAACTGAAAAAGTCACCTCGAATAATCTCACTGCCTATATTGACGACGCGACGCAATTGCTCAATGCGTCCTGGTATCCACCCAATGTGAACTTCTCCTTCCAGGTCGTGCTTCGCTGCAAAATTCACAGCGACGGTAGGGTGTCGGATGTAGTAATCGAGAAAGGCTCCGGCGACAAATCCAATGATGACTCGGCAGTTGCGTTGATGCTGCAACCATCCAGGTTGGCGCCGCTTCCGCAGAAACTTACGGACATTACTGTCCGATTCGTTTTGGTGTGCACTCCTCAGATGAGGCAAAACATAATCAGCCAGCGGCGGTCGGTGGTAGGGCAACCTCAGAGTCCGCAACTGCCTGCAGGCAAGTAATCTCCGGAGCCACAAGAATCGAGATAGAGACACATTCAACAACAACAAACAACGATGTCGAATCAGGGTTCAGAAGAATCCGTATGGTTCGAAAGTCTAATATCGTAAGTGGTATTAAATCGTAATGTATTGTTGCCTACGCACGCGGTCCAGGAAATGGCAGATTTCAGGCGATTACAGGCTCTGAAATAGCTTCTACGATCAGGGCTGTCAAGACGATCAAATACCGCGAGAATAGTAAAGGTCACGCGGTCTTTTTAATTTGGTTGATATGATTGCCAGGTACCGGATATAGAGACGGGCACAGCTGCTTGTCAAGACTTTTCTGCGCGCGGCAATGCAGACCCGTCGGTTAGTAGTTAGAAGGAGCTCGTATGGTGACGGCTGAAACAAAGGACAAAAACAAAGAGTACATTGAACTGGACAAAGAGTTCGTCAACCCTGTGTTGTCCCGGCAATTGCCAATTGTGGCAGAGCGTGGGGAAGGTTCATATCTCATCGACGTCAACGGTGACCGTTACCTCGACTTCACGACCGGAATTGCAGTCACCAACGTGGGTCATTGCCATCCGAAGATCGTTGCGGCAGTCAAAGATCAAGTCGAAAAACTGCTCCACACCTCGGTAGTCACATATCACAAGCAATACATCGATCTGGCACAGAAGCTCGCTTCCATAACACCTGGCGATTTGAACTCGATCTTCCTGGCCAACAGCGGCGCCGAATGCGTAGAAGGAGCAGTGAAGCTGGCTCGTTTCGTCACGGGCAGACCGGCAATCATCAACTTCCGCGGTGGTTTCCACGGACGCACTCATATGTGCATGTCACTGACCACCTCCAAACTGGCTTACAGAGACAGTTACGAGCCGCTGGCACCCTCGATCCACACAGCCCCGTTCCCCTATGTATTCCGTTCAAACTTCCCGAACGATCCACAGAAAGTCGTCGATGAAACTTTCGATTACATCGACATGCTCTTCAACAATATAGTCAACCCGAAACAAGTCTCGGCGTTCCTTATCGAGCCCATCCTCGGTGAAGGCGGCTATGTCGTGCCACCAGCAGGATTCCTGCCGAGACTGCGAAAGTTGGCCGACGAGAAAGGCATTCTCCTGATCATCGACGAAGTCCAAACCGGCTTCGGTAGAACCGGCAAAATGTTCGCCTGCGAGCATGAAAATGTAGTTCCCGATATTCTCACCATGGCCAAAGGCATCGCCGGCGGTATGCCGCTTTCTGCTTTTGCCGCGCGCAAAGAGTTGACCAGCAAATGGTCTGCCGGCACGCATGGTACGACATTCGGTGGCAACCCGGTCTCCTGCGCCGCTGCTCTCGCCTCGATTCAAGTAATCGAAGAAGAGAAGCTGGTAGAGCGAGCCGCGAAGCTCGGCGCCGAAATGATGAAGCGCTTCAAAGAGATCGCCAAGAAGAATCCACATTTGGTTGACGTGCGAGGACAAGGGCTCATGATCGGGCTAGAGTTCAGCGATGAGAATGGCAAACCCAGCAAAGATTGGGTGCAAAAGATCGCGCAAAAATGCTTCGAAGACAAACTGCTTCTGCTCACTTGCGGCAGTTACGGGCAGGTCATTCGCTTGATTCCACCACTCACTCTCTCGGATAGCGAAGCGGAAAAAGCAATAGATATCCTCGAGCGTGCAATCAGCAGCAAGTAGGTTTCATGCCGCTTTGAAGATAACACCTGGCTGCAGTTATCGAATCCACAGTCAATTCCTTCAAGGCGGATCCACTCAATCGAAAGGCGACGAAATCAAATCGTCAAGCCAATCGAAAGAGTTGTTCGAAAAACGTTCAAATCGGAAACGCGCAGAGCAGTCGTGCACTTGTTAGGAGTAATTAAGATGACAAAGACGTTGGAGAAAAAGGCGGGAGTAGTGGTTGGACAGAACTTTATAGACGGCAAATGGGTACCGTCAGGAACAGGTAGGACTTTCAAGTCTTATAACCCGGCCAACTTTGAAGAAGTTGTCGGCGAATTCGCACTTTCCGATCCCGCTGACGTCAAAGCAGCAGTCGAAGCTGCAAGTCGCGCATACCCCGAATGGAAACGTACTCCAGCTCCTGCAAGAGCAGACATCGTTCTCAAAGCCGGTCAAATCATGGAAGCTCGCAAAGAAGAGTTAGCGCGCGCCATGACTCGTGAAATGGGCAAAGTGATCAAAGAAGCTCGTGGCGATATCCAGGAAGGTATCGACATGGCAAAGTATGCCTCCGGTGAAGGTCGCAGAATGTTCGGTCAGGTCGTTCCTTCCGAACTGCGCAACAAGTTCGCCATGGCCAAGAGACAGCCCCTGGGCGTAGTCGGAGTGATCACACCGTGGAACTTCCCGATGGCTATCCCCACGTGGAAGATTTTCCCCGCCTTGATCGCCGGCAACACGGTCGTCTTCAAGCCAGCTTCAGACACTCCGCACATGGCCTTGCTCCTTTGCGAAATTCTCCATGAAGCAGGACTGCCGGCAGGCGTGCTCAACCTGGTCACCGGATCGGGAAGAGAAGTCGGTGAGCCGATCGTTGAAGATCCTCGCGTTTCCTGCATCTCCGTGACCGGTTCTACAGAAACAGGCAAGAAAATCGCTGGTCGCTGCGGCGAGATGATGAAGAAGATCTCGTGCGAACTGGGTGGCAAGAATGCTATCTGCGTGATGGAAGATGCAGACCTCGACCTGGCAATCGACGGCGCTCTCTGGGGAGCCTTCGGTACCGCCGGTCAGCGTTGCACCGCCACCAGCCGTGTCATTCTTCATGAGAAGATTTACGACAAATTCGTCGAAGGTTTCGTCTCCCGCGTCAAGAAGCTCGTCATCGGAGACGGTCTTGATGAGAAGGTCGACGTTGGTCCAGTGGTCAACAAGAGCCAGCTCAAATCGATCAACGATTACGTTGAGATTGGCAAAAAAGACGGCGCCAAACTGTTGCATGGTGGCAACATCATCACAGACGGTGACCTGGCGAAAGGCTGCTTCCATGAGCCTACAGTGTTCGGCGAAGTGAAAGCCGGAATGCGTATCGCTCAAGAAGAGATTTTCGGACCGGTCGTCGCTCTGATGCGCGTGAAGGATTTCGAAGAAGCGATCGAAGTAGCGAACGGCACCGATTTTGGCTTGTCCCTCTCGATGTACACGAAGGACATCAACCGCGCCTTCGCAGCCATTGAAGAACTAGAGTCCGGCATTGTCTACATCAACGCCCCCACCATTGGTGCTGAAATTCAGTTACCGTTCGGTGGCGTGAAGCAGACAGGCAACGGACATCGTGAAGCCGGTACGACTGCCATCGAGCAGTTCACCGAATGGAAGACCATTTATGTAGACTATTCCGGTCATCTGCAAAGAGCGCAGATTGACACCTACGGAGAAGCCTAAGTCTTACGGAGAGAAGGGCGGCACTTGTGTCGCCTTTCTCTCGATCTTATCTTTCGAATGTCGATTATTAACGTTGGAAAACTACATAAGGAATT
>CAYTDR010000099.1:13195-13745 GCA_964436185.1 uncultured Candidatus Obscuribacterales bacterium
GAATTGGTGAGAAAAAATGGATTTTGACTTTACCCCCGATCAAATCGCTTTCCGCAAACACGTACGTGACTTCGCTGAACGCGAAATCAAACCGAAAGCGCAGATGAACGACCGCGAATGCAAGTTCGACTGGGATATCGCCAAAAAGATCTTTGCAGAAGGTTTCCTTGGCTGCCCGGTGCCGGAAAAATACGGCGGACTTGGTTTGGACTACGTAACCTACGGTTTGATGACCGAAGAGATCAACAGAGTTTGTTCTTCAACTCGTACTCTCTTCTCAGTACAGACCTCTCTGGTTGCTCTGACTATCCTCAGATGGGGTACCGAAGATCAGAAACAAGAATTGCTTCCCAAACTGTGCTCCGGCGAATTCATCGGCTGCTACGGTCTCACCGAGCCCGAAGCCGGCAGCGACGCCGCCAACCAGCAGACAAAAGCAGTTAAAGACGGCAACGACTACATTCTTTCCGGACAGAAAACATGGATCTCCTGTGGTTCAATCGCCACTCATGCGCTCGTCTTCGCAACTGTTGATTCATCACTCGGACAC
>CAYTDR010000100.1:0-13697 GCA_964436185.1 uncultured Candidatus Obscuribacterales bacterium
GGGCAGAGAAGACATTCGTGAGTGAAACGGCACTATCAGACCGGAATTGGTTTTTCGATCTCTGCTAGAGGTTTCGCACTCGGTAAGAACTTCAGGTGCTTAGGAGTACCGTAATTTGCGTTTGCCTAGCACAACGATTATTTGTGTGTGTGCGCGCGACGACTTTATGCCTATGTCTTCGATAGCTCTCTAATTTCTTCGCAAAGTGTCATCAGTTCATCTTCCGTATTGTAGTAATGGACTGACGCCCTTACGATTTCGGGAAGATTTCTTGATTGCATGTCCAGGCGTGTTCCGAACACCGTGGAATAAGATACGTTGATGGACTTTTTCGCCAGCACCTCAACGATTTCTGCTGAAGCGATGCCGCTGATCTAAAAGCTCACGATACCGCATTTTGTTTGCCCGCAATCGGTCACTACCACACCGGCTATTTCTTCAAGCGACTTTCTCAGAAGGTCCGCGAGCAATCGCACACGTTCCTCGATTATCGAGAGTCCGATGGCTAGCGCATAATCGACGGCTGCTGTCAGCCCCAACTTCCCTGCATAAAATTGCTCCCAGTTTTCGAACCGTCTTGCATCGTCTCGAATGGCATACGAGTTCTCCGCGGTCCACGTAGCAGCGTGGAGGTCGAGAAACACTGGTTCTAGCTCACGCAGTCGCTCCTGGCGAATATAGAGAATTCCAGTTCCTCGTGGCCCTCTCAGATACTTTCGACCAGTGCAAGATAGAATGTCGCAGCCGATCTTCTCAACGTCAATTACCATTTGTCCGACGGATTGGCAGGCATCCAGCATATACAGGATACCGGCTTCGCGAGCAATCTTTCCCACGGATTCGGCTGGGTTGACTAGCCCGCAGTTGGTCGGGACATGCGTAATGGAAATCAGCCGCACTCGCTCATCAATCATCGCTGACAGTTTCGCGATATCAATTTGACCGAACTCATCATTCGGTACGACATCAATCTCTATGCCGGATTTTTTCTTCATTTGAAGATAGGCGATGTAGTTACTTGCATACTCAGCAATCGATGTAAGAACGCGATCGCCCGGTTGAAACGGAATTGAATAGAAAGCCATATCCCATGCTCGGGTGGCGTTTTCTATGAATGCGATTTCTGTCGAGTGGCAGTTGAGTATGCGAGAGCAGGAATGGTACAGTCGCTCGATCTCGGCTTCCTTTTCATGGAAAGCTTCATAGCCACCTATATTTGATTCCAGATTGAGGTGTTCGACCAGGGCCTCCATTACCGGACGAGGCATGAGACTGGCACCAGCATTGTTGAGATGAATACGGTTGTTGACGCCCGGCGTGTCGGCTCTTAGTGCCACTATATCTAAGGTCATTCTACCCCCATGAGGAAGCTCTCTGTTCCAACAGCAATTGGAATGCGGAGCATTCTATCATGGCGCTCTGTAGAACTGTCGGAACCCGCAATTTGCCTGACGGAGCGGAACCTCCAGGCGCAGGTCGTTTTCCTTCAGAGTGAAGGTTGACTTATCAAAGCGGCGAAGAATGAGGAATAATGATATAGATCAGCAGCGTAACGGGTTTTCAATACATCGGTCGAGGTCTACTGGCCTCTGTCCGTCTGAATTGCCAGGGCGGTACAGGATCGCGTTCTACCCACAATCCTTTGCCCTTCAGTCTGGCCAGCATTTCATCGAAGGCGTAGCCGAATTCATTGGGGGCAAACTTCTTATACCACCATGCCAAACCGTCCGAAATGAGTCGGCGATTGAGGCTGGTTCCATCTTCTAATCTGACTGTAGCGACTATTCGCTTGTATCGATCTTTTGAGTGTGGAATTACGGTAACCAGACGATTCAGTGCCAGGCGGCGAGTGAGCTCGCGTGCTTCCGGACCGAAACTCTGCTTTTTCTCAGGGCAATCCAGTCCATACAAGCGGACCTTGCGCACCCGACCATAATAACTCACTTTGATTGTGTCACCATCCGAGATATCAACCACTCTCGCTGTTATGCTACTACCGGAGCCATGTTCTGGCATGTTGGGGTTAAAAATATTGGAGGCAAATGCCACCAAAAGTGCTATCAGAAATTTTTTACGTTTCATGCGAAGATCCTTTCTAGGCGTGACTTTAGCGTAGCCAAGAGAAGTCTACAAGGATCAAGATCTTATCAGCCGGCAGGCACCGTATAAGGTTGCATGGTGGCACGTCGGTGATCGAGTGACAACTAGCACTACATGCGGAAAGTGATAGACTACAATAGCATTGACTTGCATTGCATGCGGATCTTATAAATCTCTGTGGCGGCTGATTGCGGAGCATACGTCACGCAATTAGAAGTGTTCGCAGGGCGCAAAACAGCGGCATGTAGCTCTAAGCGCACCAATTTATCGACAATCTGCTACAAAAGGGTTAGTGGAAAAAAAGTGGCAGAATACTATTTCCAATGTCAGCGTTGACATTGTGAAGACTTGCACACTTGGGCTTAAAAGTCCTCAACGCTACTTGTGAGGCGGGCGCAGCGCCCGCATTTGACGCTGCGAAAACGATCAGTGTTGGCAGTCGACGAGAGAGAATCGCGTCGCGCAATTGATTTTGCACAAGCATTGAGAGTGAATTTTTAAGGAGGAAAGACGTACATGAATAGGAAATTGACAACCCTGGTCTTGATCGCAACGATGTCTATCGGATTGATGGCCGGGTGCGCAAGCAAGGCGGACAAACAGCTTTCGCAGCGTATAGACAACCTGGAAGAAGATGCCGATAAGAGAGAAGACTTCATTAACTCTCAGTCCAAACAGGCTAAAAAAGAAGTAGATCGAAAGTCCGAGCTTTCGAGTGAAGAAGCAAAACTGCAGAAAGATCAGATTGATGCCGATTCTAAGGCAGCCAAACAGCGTTTGAAAATTGAAACAAAGCTGGAGAAAAAGAGGTTAGAAGAAGCGAAGAAGACAAACTAAGTGCCCTGATAATCTCAAAGTCTTTCAATATTGGTTTCTATGTCTTCACCATAACTCTGACGATCTATCGACCCCAGGCGCTCTTTAGCCTGTGGGTCGTTTTTTAGGTAGGCATCCAAAAAAGGAAGAGTAACCGACATTACGAAATTCATTCGCCCAGAGGCGTTGTCCGATTTCGGAATCAACGAGCCAATTCCTAAAATGCGGATGATGTCGGAGCCGGCAAGCTCGTTTAAGTCAGCATCGCCTACGGTTGGGGAACCGTCGTCGGAAACGGCAGAGCGATTGTCGTTGGCATTCTTGTGCTTTCGGAAAGGATGCCAGCTAATTAGCTCGATGTTCGAATTCTTCAATATTTTTCGTGCCTTGACTGCGGAAGGCTTTGTGAGTTTTTGCTGCATGTCTACGGTGACGAAGTATTTATTGCCTGATGGTGCGGTTTTCATCGCTGTCTTCAGTCCGGAGCGAACAGACGAAATGTCCTTTTTTACGACGTTAGCGCTTACCACCATCGCTGGTATATCGACCAGTCTCCATGACTGTTCGGAAAGCGACGGAAGATGCCAGTTCTGACCAACTATCTCGATCAACGCATCGACTCGGGCATCCACCGGCGTTTCAATCGATTTCTTGGCGGACGAGACTCCCCCGAGCATTCCCGCGCAGTGTGCGCCGGCGTGATGTCCTACCGCCGCGATGTGTGCTGTGTCTATCTTTCCCGCCAGTCCTGGAATTCGCTCTTCCAATGTTGCCAGACCATCAATTGTTTTGACCATGTCCAGCCGGCGGTCTTCCAGCTCTTTGGCAGACACTTTGGACAGGCCGATGAGTTTTAGGAGCGAAACTTTCTCATCCGGCCGAGTATGAAGAGCGAGAGCGTCTGCGTGAGTCGGAAGTACGCAAACATAGCCGTGGCTAGCCCAGAAAGCGGAGAGTGGACGATAGTCGCGGGCTGAAGTAATGGCGCCATGCGAGATGACTATGACGGGGAACGTTCCATTTTGCTTTGGATAACACGCTTCAATGGGAATCGACTTCTTTCGCTCTCCATCATAGATTTTGAGACCGCTAGCGACCTCTACGGTAAACGGTCCTGAGTTCGCCTGGTCGACTGTTTCTACATGAGTTGAGATCGCTCCTTGTAAAACGATTGGCTCTTTCTGTTGAATGGCGGCGAAGGATTCGAGCGCAGAAGCTCCCCCGAGAATTCCCAGTAACGGGATAGTCGACCATAGAAGGAGCGTTCTCCTGATTGAAGCGTTGTAAACCACTTGAACCGTCCTCGTCTGCGTTGTGCATAACCCTCTGTACACAGCTTGATGGAAAAAGTTGCGCGAGGCATGGAAAGATGGACTCTGGCTCAAATTACGAAGTACCGGAGGACTCTAGCGGTTTTGTTTAAATGCTTGCTTGACATCCGCTATTTGTTTTGGAGTATCGGTAGGACCTTCCAAGCGGTACCCAGTGAGTGGAGGACGGGAAGTGTTAACGCATATCGACATCGACCTCAGGACATTTGGAACAGTACGATTTGAAGACTTTCAGGGAAATCGCCTTGAAGTTCTCTTCGATGACACGATTGGCAACGTGATCGAGCTAAAACACTTCGATCATGCAGGAAAGTTTGTCACAGTAGTTAAGCGACAGTCTGATTCGTTCCTTCCCAGATGGCATGCATATCGGGTGACGAGCCAGGAACTCCGAGACGACCATGAAGAGCAGGTTATCGAGACGGGCAATTTTATAATCCCCCCATTTACCAGATTCTTGAGTGATGTAAGGTTCAACAGTCAAGATGGCGAGCTAACGCTGGCAAGTGACACACGGTCTCGCCGGTGGGTATTTCACACGAACGGCTCGCTGGAGTTCTATTCAGAAGCTGGTCACCTGCAGATTTCCAGAAATGGTCACTAAGAAATAACGGTCAACTCGTCGACGGTTGTTTCTTGCTTCATTCGGCCCACTGCGCTCGTTTTTTCGCTAGGGCAGGGGTGAACTGCATTCCGTTTGGCAGCGAGAGGGAAATGCTCTTGTTCAGCGCTGTGAAGGGAATTCGGGCATTCAGTTGGCGAAGGGATCTTTTATCAGCTTCTAAAACAAGGACATGATAAAGTGAAAATGGTTCTTGGAAATAGTTGGGTGAAGCGATGGGACAAACCAATTTCACTACCAGCACTCGCATTCGAGTAGTCTCTAAAATCCAGATGGTTAAGTGCGGCATACTCATGCTGCTGGCACTTGCCCTTGTATTGGGCGTCAGTATCTCCAATAACAGGACAGTTAACGGGACTGAGAAGACGAAAGATTCGAAGCCTGGAAGCCACGATCACGACTGTAATTCTCAGTGTTTGCATCACAGCACTTAGGCTGCGACTCGACGCGAACTATGGCGGGCGATGCATGTACATTGCCCGCATGAGCGGCATGCAAATCTCTGAATATCTTTTTGAGCGAACCGTTGCTTATATCGAGGTCCTGCCAAGATTTTCATTGATGACACCATTCTCGGTTTCGCATCCGGTGACAAGGTCACAGCAACAGCTCTTTGGCAAGGCATTGTCGCCGATATGAAATCACGTCTCGCCAACAAGGAAGATAACGAAGAAATCTCCAAATATTTGCCGGAAGTGAAGCAATTGAATCGTTGCTATGACCCGATCAGGCAGTAGAACCCTGCTCGACCGGGGTAAGCGGTCTGACGATCCCATTGGAGCCGTCTACCTCTACCATCATGCCGTCATGGAAAATGCTGGTGGCATTTGTGATACCACTGACGCAAGGCAATCCGTATTCGCGAGCTACGAGCGCACCATGTTGAAGCAGTCCGCCTACCTCGAGAATAACCGCTGCTGCATTGACAAATAGGGGTGTCCAGCCGGGATCGGTCGCGCGGGCTACCAGAATCTCGCCATGCAAGAATGGCTTCTCATCAGGCGAATGCAGGACTTTCACGCGACCTCGTACTTGTCCCTGTGAAACGGCGGTGCCGGAAATCTCGCCTTCTTTCGTCGGTTCTGCTTTCTTTCGCAGAATGCGTCCACGAGAATCGATCAGCGCCGGTAATCGAGGTACGCGTGCCAGGCGATCCGTGAATTTGCGATTGTTCTGTCCGATCTCCACGAGGTCTGCTTGTTTGTCTCGCAAATTTGATGCAAGGTCGGCGAGAGACAGATCGAAAATTTGTTCTCGTCTTTCCAAACGGCCTTTCGACACCAGTTGGTCCGCCTCTTCCAGCAAGAGAGTACGGATGGCATCCAGCCCATAGATCAGAAGAAACTTATGCGTCTCTCTGTAACCTCCGAGGGTAGACCACACTCTGTAGAGTGACTGGAATCGACGCAGGCGATTCGAATCGTTCTCCAGAAACTGGCAAATGTCATCATAAGCACGCTCACGCAATTGGAGATTGCGCTCGTAACGCGCCACCGGATCGATCCCGTTTTGGGATGCGTTCTTCAACGCCAGGACTTGCTCATACAACATTTGAGGCTGTTCTCGGTATCTCGGAGCCGCGATGTCTAGCTCCCCAGGACCTCGGTGTCCATAGGTGTGGATGAAGTCCGTCCACAAAGCCGCCGCCTCTGGTGACAGTTGAGATTCGATTGGCAAATCGTAATTGGGTGGGTTAGCAGCGTCCTTGTCGCTGAGGGCTTGCGAAATCCTGTACAGCGATAAGCCCATCTCTACAGTGACATTATAAGGAAGCGCCAACTCCAGGTTGCGCACAAGCTCTTCCGGTGCGCCTTTTATTGTCTGCTTGATGCGTTCCAGGGCAATGCGCGAAGCTATGAACACTGGAAATGTGCCTTCCAGAATCGCGCTTATTGAGCACTCCAAGATTCTGTTGGCAATGACATAGACAGGTGCGCGAGATTGAATGATTCTTTTGATTTGATTTTTAAATCGCTCAATTCTTTGCTGTGCCTGTTCATGCCCTTTGGCTGGAAACATTCTGGCATTGAGAACTTCCGGTGCTTTTTTTAAGTAACCAGGCAGTGCTTTCAAGAGTGCCATTGAGACCCACAGCTCGTGGCTCTTATACTTCTTCTCATCAGCTTCCAGAATGGTCTTTGCTGTAATCGGATCCACGTTTTCAATGAACCGCGATACAAGGTTAGCTCCGTAGAGCTGCAGGAAGTGCGACACGACGAGGTAGAGTCTGCCGTCGGTTGCATAGACGAACGTGCGGCCTGACTCATTTATCAATGGGTTGCCCGTCAACTTTTTGCCGACGATTTTTCCCATCTGATTGAACATCGAAATCTGCATTCGGGACAATGGTTTCTCCATTGCCTGAACACTCAACGTTGCATCAAGGTACAGCTTTCTTCTCTCTCCAGGTTTCGTGAGGAGCTTGTCAGAAAGCGGCACATATGAGGTGACTGGTCTTGCCTGCAGAATGTATTCGCGATCCTTTTCCAGGGCCCATTCGACATCGATTGGTGTGCGAAACACTTCTTCCAGGGTTTTGACGTACCTGGTGAGGGACAGCACGTGACCATCGCTTATGCAAAATCGCTTGGATTTTTCTGTCTCTCCTTCTGTTGAAGTGCCACCACCTGATTTGAGCGTAATGCTAGTCTCTTTCAAACCCATTAATTTCTCTACAACCCGCATGGTGTGCTTGTTGACGATTATGGTATCAGGCGTGCAAACCCCAGAAACTACTGTTTCTCCCAGTCCCCAATTGGCGTTGAAAACCGCTTCGTCGAAATCATTGTTGATTGGATTAATTGAGAAAGCTACACCGGATACGGTACTATCGATCTGCTCCTGTATCACCACAGCTATTCGTGGGTCGTCTATGGCGAAACCATGGTGAAGTTTGTAGGTGACTACCCTGAAATCCAGGCAAGATGTAAAAGCCTTTTTGACCGCATCCTCGAGCGTCTCTTTGTTGACTCCGAGAATGGTGTCATACCCACCAGCAAAGGACGTTCCTTCCAGGTCTTCCGATGGCGAGGAGGATCTCACTGCCATTAGCCTTTTACTGTCCAGGGACTTCACCGCGTCGTTGAGTAATTCTCGTTTTGTTGCAGAGAAGGAAAGTTTGAGAGCCCGTTGTTTCAGGTTATCGCAAGCGGATTTCAGACTGTCGGAAGTACTTTTGGCAAATTCATTCCACTCTTCTGAAAGCTTCAGATCATCGACCCAATCGGCGAAAAAGTCTACAGTAAGAACAATCCCCGGCGGAACCGGTAATCCCAACTGGGTCATCTTGATTAATGACTGGCCCTTGCCACCAACTCGGTCAAGCGTTGCTGCGATTGAACCAGGAAATGAAACGATCAGCGAGCTCATGGTGCTTGTCATGAACCATCCCCCAGAGGAAAGACGAAAACATAAGTTTATCGCGGTTCAATGTCGAGCGGCCAATCCATCTCAAGATTGTACGAAACAGCTAGAATCTAACGCCCACGGCCACGCAACGTATCGAACGAAAAGACAAACGTGCTGCGGTTCTTTGGTGTTTGTGCGTTGAATAGACACACAGTGGTTGTTCTTACCGACGGACCATGAGGACCATCCGTGTTGGCGACGGACAGCTCTATTTGGTATCCGGACCCCTTCAGGATCTTATTGAGATTCTCACTAATGGTCTTTAATTCTTCCTCGCTTCGAACTCCGATGCCGCGGCTAAGAGCCTCCTTGATGGGACCAGGCAGGGTCGCGCCATTTTCGCCGACCCATGATTTCAGGCATTTTCCGAGTTCCTCGAACATCTGCTCATCGAGCTCTGCAAGGGAAATTCCTGGCTCATCGCCACCGGTAGCTTTAACAAGTTCTCCCAGGTTTTTGGAAATGCTTTTGAATCGCTCCATGGCTTCTTTGTACATTTTCTGTTCTTCCGCCTGGATCTCCGTTTCGCGAGCAAGCTCCTTTTCATAATATTTCGCGAGGTCTTCCAGCTCGGATTTCGTCACACGGCCGTCACCGTTTTTATCCATCGCATAGTGGTTATTTTTGTTCTTCAAAAACTCGTTGGCTACCTTATCCCCGGCGAGTTTAGACAGGTCTATAGAGGCCTCTTTCGGTAACGACATCTCTCGAATTTTCTCGAAATTGGTTAATGCAAACTCCAAGCTCGCAAGTTCTTCCTTCTCGAAATCAAACAGCTTCGGCTTACCTTTTAGCTCATCCACTGCCTTTTCGAGAGCCTTTCTGGAAAAGTTCTGTCCGTCACCTTTCAAATAAGATGTCGCCTGGATTGCCTTCTTCAAATCAGGATCCAGATCCTTTTTCTCGGCCAGGAGTTTCTGCAGTCCTGGCCTCGAGCCTTCGTCCTTCGAACAACCGAAGTCTTTTTCGAGTTTATCGAACCCGTCTATAAGTGCTTTGATGTCCTTGACTTTACCGGCGAGCTTTTCTATACCCTCTTCTCTTTTCTGACCTGATGTTTTAGTCAAGTCATCATATATGGTGAACTCCTTGGACAAGGGAGATTGCTGCGTCTTCTCGGTTTTCTTCATGAATTCCTCAATCTGTTTGACTGAGACGCCAGGCATCTTGAAGACTTTGGCAAGGAATTCCAGGTCAGCCTTTAGCTCTGGTTTGAGCTTGATCACGGACTGGATGTCATTTAATGTTACTGTTGCTTTCTCACCTTTCATTTGAGTCTTAGCCAGTTTCGCAAAATTCTCGATGGCGAATTTGATGGCAGGATCGTCGCTCGCGTAATCTGCTAGCTCCGGTTTGGTAAGGACTTTATTGTTGTCTCTGTCCGCATAGGTGGACTTTCCGCGCAATGAGTTCAGCTTTCTGAAAGTGTCTAAGTGACCGGTAACTGGAGAGTCACCTTTTGCATATTTTTTCAGCACGTTATCATCGAGAACTACAAGATCGTTCTTGATCTCTTTTGCATCGGACCATAGATCACCAGCCTTGCTTTTGCTTGCGTAAGCGAACGTCTCGCTGCCCTTTTCGGAATCAATGGAAACTGATGTCACAGGGATGTCTTCACCTGAGACACCTTTGATCTTCGATGACGATATCTTCAACTTAAGGCCAGATCCTTCCAGGGCTTTATTGATCTTGTCCTGTAATGCTTGCGGAGAGTCTGTCGGCATCCCAACATAGAGAGCGATCGCTTCCTTCACTTCGGTGGGAAGACCATCCTTGCTATTTGCGCCTGTCTTTATAACGTCACAGAGAGCCTTCACCAATGGCTGCTTCAAATGTTCTCTGGTGAGTTCGTTGTCGCCGCCGGTGAGTTTCTTGAAATGATCTAGTGCGTACTTCGCAGCTTTTGCAAGGTCTTCGTTCTCGGGCTCGTGAAATCTGAACTGCGCACGTTTAAGCTCGTCCTCGGTTAGTTTTGGTTCTTTTTTTGCATTTTCGTTTGCATCTTTGTCGAAGTCAAAATGCTCCATATAGTCCATCAACTTGAGCAACGCGTCAAAAGTTGCGACTTTGCTGGCGAGGTCTTTGCTGCCTTTGGTATCGTTAGCGGAACAGAACTCTGCCCCAGCGCCTTCGGATTCGTCCCAGATATTATCGCTATTCGGGAATAACGACATAACACCACTGGATCCCGGTTTGACCAGTTCTCTGGTTGTTTTGAAAAGATCTTCCAGCGTATCTTCTGAAAAAACGTCAGTGAAGAGACTCTGCGATCCACTCGAATAATTGTCTAAGCCGGTTTCTAGCATCTTCCTGACCCCCTCGCTTCCGCCAATATCAAAATACCGCGTGAATGTTGCGTGGAAGTTACAGCCAGAAATCATCGAGTCGAACCGTCTATTTGCAGCCGAACTCGATAGATACCGTCCGGGTTCATATCGAAAGACCGATCTATATGCTAAATTCTGATGAATAACCAATTGCCTGCGGGGGATTATGAACAGAACCGTGAAGAAACTGACCGCCGTTACTCTGATTCTTGGCACGCTTCTATTTGGAGGTGCGCAGCTTGCGCAGGCCCAGGATGCAGATAAGCAAACCCTCGTCGATGGATTACATGAATACACGATTGGTAGCTTATATGGCCCGTTGATTTTGAAAAAGCTGATTAGCTTCGAAATGTCACCCGAATGGTGGAGCCGAATGACAGCTAGTGACCAACGTGGCTTGCATGCACTGTCCTTCGCGACGCGAGATCTGAATGAGTTCGGCAAACGAATGGGCTGGGGCGATTCGTCCACATTCGAGAACTCTGGTGCCGGAACCAAGGACGAGTGGAAGCCGCGCATCGAAAGTATGCTCGATCAATGGAAGGAAAAGTTCACTTTGACTTTTAAGCCTGATACTACTAAGTGCGACAGCATGACATACGATCTGGCTATGCGATATTTCACGTCTGTGTCCAGTTTCCTCGCTTCATCCGACTGGAAGCCGAAGAGCGGCGTAGCTTTTATTACTCTAGTGCCTTCAGAGAAAGCAAAAGATATGACCGTTTCAATCAGCAGTGACGGCAAGAGTTTCACTGTGCTCGCGCCAATCGAAGTCGAACCTTCTGAGTGGGATACTAAGATGTCCCGCGGTTTCAAGCGTGGTGGCACCAATCAGCTCTAAGCAAGCATCAGCTCACATCGCCAAACTGTTTGGCATGGATTCGTTTCGCCATCATAATGTCTGGTTTCCCAAGACCATTAGCGTCAGGAACCACACCAACGATTTTGAACCCAAGACGCTCGTACCACGAATAAGGGTGGTTGCCGAGATTGATGATGTTATTTATTTGCGACCACGTCTCCATGTATAGATCCTTGCCACCAAGGCTGGTGAGATTGCTTTCGTCATCAGTGCCCAAATAAAGGGTCAGACCGCCAAGATTTTCAATCTCGCTTTCCAGCTTTTTGACCAGAGAAGTGGCGACACCCTGACCACGATATTCGGCCGAAACGCAGAGGGGATGAAGCTCCCATACTTTGCCGCTGTAGCTGCTTGATGCACCAGTCCAGCCAAGCAATTTTCCGGATTGAACCGCAGCGAAACAGATGCGTTCTTCTGCAAGGCAATAATCGACTTCTTCGAAAGCAGATTCCAGGGTTGGCCACGCTTTCGGCCAATTCACCTTAAAGCTGTCATGAAGAACAATAGCGGCTTCCTGTTTGTGAGAATCATCTGCTGTCTTTAAATCAATTATCGACCAATTCATTTTGCGCTCTCTTGTTTACGAACCCCCTCCCTGGTGCGGGGTGGGGGCGTGTGAGTCGGTGCTGCGAGCAATGATAGCATCCATTTCGCTGAAGGCGGATTTTTGAATTGGTTTACGTTTGCGCCGGACTCATCCGAGGTTCTTCAGTGCCAGGTAATCGGTATGTACTCCTTGAAGAGCATTGTCGTTCCGTCAGCTCCATAAGCCTCGCAGATCAGTTTATGCTCGGCATCATGACCCTTAAGCACAATGCACCAGGGACTTTCAGGCGATCCGTAGAATACTTTTGAGGGGAAGGGACTTTGTTGTTTTATGCTGGTCTCCCAGACTCCCATCATAAACTTTTGCTTTTTGTCGACTGGTTGGCTGTTCACAATTCCCTTCACGGAGTCAACCATCTTATTCATGGTTTTGCCTCGATTTCCGAGCCACTGCGCGATTCTTGTAGGAGTCATCTCTTTCGCCATTTCCTCATTTGTTTTGCTACCCTGGTTAGCCGCTTGTGTGAAGAAGGACATTGCCTGGAAGCGCGGATCAGGAGTCAACGCGGAAGCCGGAGCTGGCTGATTCTGAGCCGCAATCAGATCGTTGTTTCCTTGAGGAGGGGGTGGTTCTGATGCTGCCCCGTCGGCGGTCGCTGCGACAGGATCAGGCTGCTGAGACAATTTATCAAGCGCAGCCAGTCTGGCGGTCACCTGCTCCGCCTCAGCAGCAGACGTGTTTGCCATTTCTGTCATTTTAGACATCATGTTGGTCATCATTCCAGTTGCCATCGACTCTTGCACGATAAACTGTTTTGCTTGAGGATTGGTGACGATTGCTTTTACTTTGCTCACTGTGTCTCGTAGAGCTTGTTCTTTCGGATCGACCGAGGAACAGCCGGCCAGACCGGTGAGACAGACAAAAGTAATTAGAATCTGACGTTGATTCATTGAAATTTTCCTCCGATAACCATAAATCGCGCCGATCGAGCGAGCCAAACCGTGTGCCATCAAATGTGATGGCATTGGGGGAACCTGTTTAGACACGCTTATTGGAGTTCGCGTCTTTTCACGATATTCGCCGGGAGAGAAGTGGTGGTTTCTATTAAAAAGTTGCTCTTTGCAACGATGGATCCATCATATAGCCGGCAAGTTGGAATGTTGACGTTCTTAATGTCGATTTGATATTTGCTGATCAGTTCTGAGCGCTAACCAGCGTATTTGAACGCGGGGACACCTCTGGCGTTCTCGATTCGTGCCTGGAAGAGATTGCCTGCGTTCGGTTCGTTTTCCCGATTGGTGCCCGTGGCTGCGGATGTGATGAAGAGATCCTGCAAATCATCGCCCCCAAAGGCGCAGGACGTTACTCGTCGTGCACCAGGAACTCTGATGATGGCAACTACTTTACCCTGCCTTGGATCGATTTTGTATACGGCGCCACCTTCCCAGGTGGCAACATACAGATTGTCTTCTTCATCGATTGTCATTCCATCGAGATAGTTCCTGATCGTGTTTGTAGACTACTCGCCGATTGCTGATGTCGCCTGTTTCGAGAACGAAATCGAACGCGTCGATGTGTCCGGTGCCGGTGTCTATGTAGTACATCGTGCCGGCGTCTTTCGACCATACCAGTCCGTTTGAGATAGTGATCTCTCCAAGTTTGTGTTGAACGTTATGATGTT
>CAYTDR010000101.1:0-13617 GCA_964436185.1 uncultured Candidatus Obscuribacterales bacterium
GAGCTAATTTTCATACTCATCAAACGATTCATGGTATTTTGCGGTTCTGTAGTAAATCGAATACGATCAGCAGGTGTGAAATCGAGAAGTGCGCAGCCCAATATCAACCCTGATTAGTGTATAGCTAACAAACAAGACTTCATTGTGATATTAATCAGGTTTGATTAAGTCCTTTACCTTCGGACGGCTCACCAAAGCCCTGAATTATTGACCCTGCGCCGAGGAAGATCATCCGTCTCGATTCGAAAAAAGTGGAGTGAATCCCAGCCACGAAAATCAGCGATCACCTATACGTAATTTCCTGATTCTATTCGAGCAGAAAAAGATAGATACTTTCTAGATATCTTTTACCAGGGAAATTCCAGATGAGTGATCGATTTCGCTTTCCAGCCGAACCTCCACCTCCAGGTGAACCTCTCACGGAAGTTCCAAGCCCACCAATTCCTGCAGGCGACCGGTTTCAACCCATAGTTCAACCAGTCGACCGCGGTAGACCTGTCGGTGCAGACTGGCTTCCGCCCCAAGTCATACGGCCGCCTTCGGACAATTTTTTGCCGCCAGGAGTTCCTGGTCTTTTCGATCGATTGCCTCGTTCTCGCTGGATTGATCTACAGGGGTTTGACCAGGTAAACCAATTTGGAAACCTTGTCCGGCAGTTCAATGATGGCAATCAGATGGTCATCGAGGGCAATCCGCCGGCGCGCATTCTCGTTACCAATGGTGTCACGACAAAGGACCTGCGCCTTGATTTTAACGGCAGAGTAGTTGATGCCTATCAGATAAACAACGCTACCGGATTTGTTCAGAGAAGGCCGGACTGCCAAGGAGCTATCGTCGACGGATACGGTGCCTTGCACGGAGTCAATGGACGCGTGGAAAGAAGAAACGGCTTAATCAGTCCGAACGAGCACGCATACGTGCGTGGGCTCGCTCATGGATTTCCGGAGAGATGGGCATTTTTACCTCAATATCAGAACAATAGATTCGTACCGCGGCCCTACTACAACAGGCACGGCTAGACAATCGCTTGCTCTTGGAGAGTAAAGACCCGACGAGCTATTCCAGAATCGGAACGCGCCGGAGTGTCGGAAAAGGCGAGGCTCTGGAGCAGAATGAAAAGCTCATGCTCTCACAACCAGTTAGTGCAGTGATTTTCATCTCCCTATATGCGGTATCACTAATTCTCTCAGCGCTGAATATTTTTCCAACTCACTGATACCATATTTGCTACCGTTAAACTCGAAGAACTTGGTGTTTGATGCCTTCAACACCATGTTCTATGCTGACGCTGCTCAGGATGTGGTCGCACGCTTTGCATCGTACTGCCTCTACAGTTCAGGGATTCGAAACACTTTCCTTAAACTTTACCAAGGCACGGACTAAAAAACCGGATTAGAAACATGCTTCAATATAGACAGCTGAGATTTACTAGGGAATCAATGAGAACTTCATGCAAAAGTCCACAAATTCGAGTATCGTCGCTCTCTGCATTTTGTTGTTTCAATCTACGCCGGCCATAGCCAAGTCATTGGATGAATGCGCGGCAGAAGGTGGTCGTCATACCTCGGCAGCTGTTGCAGTCGCCTGCATTGCGGGGAAAAGTTACACCTTCGAGCATCACAAGAAAGACGAAGATAAGGGAAATGACATTAAGGGACATGAGTTTCGCAGCAAACCCATAAAAGTAAGCAAGAACGGCAATGAAACGACCATTACAGGCAGTCTGGTCCATTTAGTTCGATTCAGTCGCGATGAAGAAGTGAAATATGAGATCACCAGGGTCGGCACAAATCTCATTTCAATAAAGACTGACATCGACCATGGCGGATGGGCAAAAATCACCGGACCGATAGCGTCTATTGTCGCGTCTATTCCCGGAGTTCCTCTGCCGGAAGACCAATTAAAAGACGTTTCTAAGCAAATCAATCAAGCGGTAGGAAACGCTCACGACTGGCGGCTAGTGGCCAAGGCTATCGTGCTCGAAGTGGCTATCCGCGCAAAATAGCAAACTTCCAGGGTTCTCTCCAGTTCGTTCTTTTACGTGCTCAGGCGACCGGCAAACTGCAGATCGCAGCCCGAGTGTAAACAAAAACAGTGACTTTGCAGGCAGCTAGGGCGTCGTGCAAGTCGACGCCCCGAGAAGCATCCGTTTATTTCCTGGATGGTTGGGCGAGCCTGTTGTCAGCTCTAAGAACCTCTGCACCACCGACGTATGGTCGCAAAGCAGGTGGCACATAGATTGAGCCGTCTGCCTGCTGATGATTCTCCAATAGTGGGATCAGTATGCGCGGTGAGGCGATCGCAGTGTTATTTAGAGTATAAGCCAGCTGCTTTTTCCCTTGTTCGTCCGCATATCGAATTGACAGACGTCTAGCCTGAAAGTCATTCAAGGTTGAGCATGAATGTGTTTCACCATATGAATTTCGGCTGGGCATCCAGGTCTCGATATCATGTTTTCTTACCTGGCCCAAACCCAAGTCGCCCGTGCAGACGGCGACCACTCTGTATGGAAGCTCCAACGCTTGCAATAGCTCTTCGCTGTTCCTCAGCAATTCCATGTGTCGAACGCCAGCTTCGTCCTCGTTGCTCGTAGTAATGACTACTTGTTCAACTTTCTGAAACTGATGAACTCTATACAAACCCCGAGTATCGCGGCCGGCTGCACCCGCTTCCCTCCGGAAACAGGCAGAAATACCGGCGAATCTCAATGGCAGCTCATGCTCCTTGTATGTTTTTCCTGCGTGCATTGCAAGAATCGGTACTTCTGAAGTGCCGACCAGGTAGAGTGAATCGCGCTCAATCGCATATGCATTCTCGGCACCCACAGGGAAATAACCGGTGCCAGTCATGGCATTCTCTTTCACCATCAGTGGTGGTGATACCAGAATAAAGCCTTTAGCTATAAGCTGATCTACAGCCATTCGCATCAATCCAAGCTCAAGCAGTGCCCCCATTCCTGTAAGCGCATACGCTCTTGATCCGGCGAACTCCCTGGCAGCATCGAAGTTGACCATATTGTGCAATCGCGCAAGCTCGATATGATCTCGCGTTTGGAAATCGAACTTCGGTGGCGTTCCCCACCGATCGACCTCGACGTTATCCTGATCGTTCTCTCCATCTGGAGTATCTTTTGAAGGAATGCTGGGAACTGTGAGCAGCAATTGACGAAGTTTTGTTTGTATTTGCCGTAGTGTTTCCTCGTCACCATCTAACCTGCCGGTAACCTCCTTAGCAAGCTTCAGATGCTCCTCACGAATACCCTCGGCAATAGTTTTGGTAGCTTCAGACAATTCATTTCGTCGCTGGCGCAAGTCATCAACCTGCCTTTGCAATGTACGACAATTCGCATCCAGTTCCAGCAATAAATCGATATCTAACTGAATACGCTTTCGCTTCGCAGCATCTTTGTAGAGTTCGGGTTGCTGCCTAATCTCCTTAATGTCGATCATGTTTTTCTCCTTATTTAATCGACCGGAAAAGGCTCTCCTCAAAACAAAACGAGCCCTTTCCGGGCTCGCTGTACGTCTCATTGCTCTTTGAGCTAATGGGTACCAGAATCTCGCCCGGCTTCGAGAGATTGCGAAGACGACGAGAGGTTGGACTGGTGTGTTAGATAGAGCATAATTTCAGTATCTACGTTATTGCAGGATTGTCAATAAATTGCATGGAAACGTGAAGACTAGCGAGTTTGAATTCTCGCTTTCAACATCACATCTTCTTGCACATCACTATGCTCGACGATCGATATCGGTAGCATGGCATGCTGCATAATGTCGGTCACTGCTGGTGGTGGCACGTCAAAGATTTACTTATGCCGCTGCCTGGCGAGGAAGTCGGTTCGTTAGTATCAGGTTCTGCATTGTCATTGGTTCACAGAGTTCCCCCACGTGACAGGTGCGACAGCATTAGGTTCTGCATTGTCATTGGTTCACTGAGCCGTTTCCCACGCGCCCGTCCGATAGCATCAGGTTCCGCACGATCATTGGTTCCCGGACTCACTCGCAAGTGTCCGTCCGACAGCATCAGGTTCTCCACAATCATTGGTTCACAGACTCGTTCCCAAGTGTCAGTTCGATGGCATCAGCTTCCGCATGATCATTGGTTTACAGACCGCATGGCTTCCATGCTTGTCTCGTTCCCTAGCTCGACACGCAATCGAAGTGTCCTACCGTTCTCATCGACATCGTTGAAGACGGGGAAAATTCCGTCTCCCCAGGTAGTCATGAAAGCGCATGCCCTGGCGTTACCAAGATCCACCACTCCGGACTGAGTTTCGGAAGAACGTACCTGCTCCATAGCAAAATAGTGGTGTGAATGCGGGCGAAAGTCCGTGGCGATTTTCAGCTGGGCTTCATTTACATATTCCTCGAAGGCCACGCCCAACTCAACTACGTCCATCACTGGCATGTCCTGCCACCCATACTTATCATCTCCAAGCTGTGCCGCATGGAATGTTTTTGCAGCAGACTCAGCATCCCTCCCCCAGAATACAAAGTCTGCCATTCCATCTAGCGGGTCTTCATGCTTCCAGAGCGCGAGGGCATCCACATCTATAAACATCAACCGAGCTTTATCAACGCTGGCATGACCGACTAGCTTACTTGTTATTACTGGCGCACTTTCTTCACGGACAAGAAGGTGCACTTCATGCCACTGCTCAGGGAACTCACTGCCCTCCATTCTGAATCCCACAACGGGAAGCGGCTTGGTCTGCGGCCCTATGTCCAGAGCAATGGCGGAGATTCCATGAAAAATGACTTCACCTGCACCCCTGCCAAACTGAAGTGCATGATCTACTCGCTGCCGATGAGAGATGCGGGGTCTCAAGGAGTGCAGAGTCGCATTCAAACCGCTCTCGCTCATCACGCTTTCGAACGAGCTGCGCACCTCGGGGATGGCGTGGGCCGGAATGTCATAAAGGAAGTGAGGGTGCCACTGTCGATTGAAAGCACGACCAGCGCTTTCCGCATCCGGTCCCTCAATCTGGAAGTCTGCACCATTATTGACACTATCGGTCATCGCCTCGGACAAAATGCCATCGGCTATGAGGGGAGCTCGATCATGGCTCCATAAATCCAGCAGACCCATATCAACAATCAAAACCAGACCGGATGGAATGAGGACTTCTCCCAATTGCTCTTGCGTCTTTTGCATAGCAATCCCCTTCTTATTGACATCACAAACGGTGCCACTCTTTCATGCGACTGCTACAAAATGAAGAAGCGGCGGATTATCCAGAATAATAGCACCATGTCAAAAAAGTACACGGTGCAAGACACTTTTCATGTACCCACTTGAAACTGCAAACCGATAAGGTTCATCAAAAAAGGTTTTGAAACAGTCAAACTTGACGAGTAAGTTTCACTTAGACGCCGGCGGCTTTTCGCCAAATTCTGGTATCGACGGTATAGTGATGCGCGCTCAGCGCCAACAAGAGGACTGTTGATCCTTGTAGCCAGAACACGTTTATTCGAGTTGCAACGTTATCCAGCAGATAAGCCAGCAAAAGCAGCATCAGATAAAACACGACGAAAGAGTACCGTTTCACCACATTTGGTACTGACAGCAGCAACTGACCTGTCACCGTTTCCTCGGATTTTTTCTTGTCTTCCAAAACCCACGAGATTGCCATGTACTGGATGGCATGGAAGGCAGTCACAGCGAAAAATCCCCGCTGAAAATATTCCACCGAAAGAAAACCAAAGTAATGCAGAATGTAGTAAACCAGGAGGTTCATCAGAGGCACTATGCTAAACGACGAGGCCCCCTTCCGTTTGAACCGCATCGCCTCTGAAAACAAACCGGTCGAGAGTCCGATTCCCGCGAGGACCCAGCATACGTTCATCACCGGATCCGGAACGTCAACCGGCCAAATATAATCCGTAGGTTTTCCGTGCCAGGCTACGAAAATTGTGTCCCATCGGCCGAGGACGAACAGGGGAACGGCCAGATGGTAAGCCCAAAATGTCAGCTTACGTTCCTGGTCGGTCTCACCTGAGTCACGCGAGACGAAGCGTCCCACTCCATAGACCTGCCGCAGATAATGAAAGGACTGCCAGACATTTATTGCCGTCGCAAGCAGCAAGAACTTTCCATAGGCGATGCCGGCCATAAGAATTCCCACCCAGAGGAAATATGATGGCCAGCCCCAAAGAAAATGAACCTTCTTCTCCTTGATTTTGCGGTCCAAGCGAACGTAAGTGCTCAGCACGTGAGGCGCACTCAACAGAGCATTGTTGAGAATGTACCAAGATACCGGGTTGGTGGCCATTAAACCGTTTTCGCCGAGCTGCAAGACGAATGGCAGAAGCAGTGGCAGCCCACCCAGTACTACAAACATCACCTCGAAGAGGGAAACGTTGCCGAGCAGCGTTCCCAGACCTGAGCGAGAAGGTTGTTGAGTAATTACATTGCTGGTCAAAACGCTACTAAGAAACTAAAGGGTATCTTTCGTTAATTTGCCCCGAATCACTAATATTTACTCTATACCTTGATGCTTTAAAAGGCCCATCGACCAGGCTTTAATGTTAAAAGCTAACCAGACCAAGCCAGGTTGAGCATTGCTCGTCGACGAAAGGCTACGCCCGACCGATGTACCTGGGAAGGAAAACGGTCGGGCGCGATGTGCCGAAACTGACAGTCGATAGGAGTTAAGCAAGTTCTCAACCCATCGCCGCTCAGCAATCCGGCTGGAAAGCCGAGAACAATTCTAGTCCTGCGTAGCGCCAGGAATACTGAACTTTTCTTGTTTTTTGCGGAGACCTTCGACTATATCTTTGGAGAGTCCAAGGTTTGTCTCGAGTACATATGAGGGGTTGCTCGCCAGCCAACTGGAGAGTGAGATCTCCTCATAGTTGCCGTTGTTGAAAACTGCAAGCATCTCGCAATCTTCTTCGCCGATGGACTCGATGTAGTGACCATAACCCATCGGGACATAACCGACATCGCCTGGCTCGAACTCACGAGTAATCTTTTTGCCTTCGGAACCGAAGACCGTCATTCTCGCCCGGCCTTTGATGTAGTACTGCCATTCGTCAGCGTTCGGATGCCAGTGCATCTCTCGAATCGCCAGTGGTTTCAGTTTCAGAATGGCACCAGACATAGTGGTAGAGATCGGAAACTCTTTCTGTGATACCAGATTGAAAGATCCACCGGCGACGCTGGTCGCAGTTTTTTCCCCAAGTTTAAACCGGTGCGTGAGCGGCGGTGGATTAGGACTATCCGGTGGCTCTGGTGCAATTTTGCTGGGATTAAGTCCCTGTGCAATATAAACTTCCTTCTTTGGGAAATCGTCAAAAGCGGAAACAGGCATTCCAAACTCTTTTGCAAGAACCTCTTTGGGAGTCTGGGCAATCCAGTCGCTCATACTAAAAGTAGAGAACTCAGAAAAGTAGCCGGTATCGAACACCAGAAGAAAGTGACACTCTTCATCGCCCAAGGCCTGGATAGAGTGTCCATGTCCCCGGGGGAAATACCACACATCACCAGGTCCAAAGTCTTTCACTTCGGAACGTCCTTGAGGATCGATCACAGTTATTCTGCAACGTCCCTTCAGAACGTAAGCCCACTCGGCCGCGTTTGCATGCCAGTGAAGCTCTCTCAAACCACCAGGCTTAAGAAACATCGACACGCCGGCCATGCCCTTGGAGATTGGAAAGTTGAGCGCGCTTGCTTCGTTGGAGCGTCCCGCAGAATAATCTTTGGTCGGCTGTTTGCCAAGCTGATACCGTATCTCCGGCATCTCGTTTTTCTCGTCCTTCGCAACCTCTATAGCTTGAGGAACGCTACTTATCTTTCTTCTGACGGCACGAGGGTCTTCATCCTCCGCAAGAGCGGGTGCGCACATATTATTAAACAGCAAAAGAGTGGCTGCAGAGAGCGCAGCTCTACGAAGGCTTTCCATGAATGTTCTCCTTGTCCGTAGCAGGTCAATTCTAACAATTCATTAGACAGAGTAAATATTGGCAACTTGTTGCATGTCCATTTGTTAACTGTGACTAAACTTAAGAAAAAATGAGCATCCATCGAATCGCCAGGTCGTTGCGCTGCTGCTTCATACCAGGCAGGTTTACAGTGAATTGATTTTGCTATGATCAGCTAAATTTTCCAGGCTCGGCGAACGCTCAGTCTAATCGTGTTTAAACCATATACATAAAGACTGAGGACAAAAAGACATGTCTAAAAAGGACGATGAGCAGAGAGATCGGAAAGAGACAGACTCGAGCAGCCACAAAGAAAAGTTCTCCCAAAAGAACTATCATCATCCTGCAGCCGCATGGGGAGCCGCTTTCAGCGTTGGGCGCGTCTTGCTGGAGCAGGGCGAGATCATCGATGGGGTTCATGCAATATTTAAAATGAACCACGAACATGGCGGCTTCGATTGCCCTGGTTGTGCCTGGCCGGATGATCGAAAAGGCTTGCGCATGGACATCTGCGAGAACGGCATCAAGCATGTAACATGGGAGATGACGAAAAAGCGCACCGACCGTGATTTCTTCGCCAAGCACACCGTCTCCGAGTTGCTCAGTTGGAGCGACTTTCAGCTCGAGAACGAAGGTCGGCTGACCGAGCCTATGGTGTACAACGCCAGCACGGATCATTATGAACCCATTTCATGGGACGACGCGTTCAAGCTCATCGGCAAACATTTACGCACTCTCGAGAGCCCAAACAAAGCTAGCTTCTACACATCCGGACGATTATCAAACGAAGCAACATTCTTATATCAATTGTTCGCTCGTGAATATGGGACCAACAATTTGCCGGATTGTTCGAACATGTGCCACGAATCAAGTGGGCGGGCATTAGAGGCAGCGCTGGGCACCGGAAAGGGAACCGTCGACATAATCGATTGGCAAAAATCAGACGCCATCTTTGTGATGGGAGTGAACGCGGCTACCAATACTCCGCGAATGCTGAGTGCACTCGTAGATGGTGTCAAAGAACATGGAATGAAAGTCGTTCATATCAATCCTCTATTAGAGATTGCCGCCACCGACGCCATCACACCTCATGAAGTCTTCGACATGCTGCGCTTCCGCAAGACGAAGACAAGCTCATTGAATCTCCAACCACGAATTGGTGGCGACATGGCCATCATGCGTGGTATCGCCAAGTATCTGTTCGAGAAGTTTGAAACAGACAAGAACATTCTGGATATGCCGTTTATTGAGAAGTACACGTCCGGGTTCGAACAATATAAAGAGATCTGTCAGTCCACCTCCTGGGAGGACATCGAACTGTTTTCGGGTGTGCGCAGTAACCGCATTCGTGCTGCTGCTGAGATCTACTGTCAAGCGAAATCGAGCATTATTAGCTGGTGTCTGGGCATCAGCCAGCAAGAGCATGGTGTTGATACCATCCGTGAAATCGTCAAAGTTCTCTTGCTGCGGGGCAACATCTCAAGAGAAGGTGCAGGTCCGTGCCCTATTCGAGGACATAGCAACGTGCAAGGCAATCGGACCTGCGGTATCAATCATGCTGCTCCCGAAGAATGGCTGGCAAAGATGGATGCAGCCTGTGGGATAATTTCACCGCGGAAACACGGATTCGACACCGTTCGAACAATCGAAGCGATGAACAGCGGAGACGTCGAAGTGTTTTTTGGCATGGGTGGTAACTTCGCCTCAGCAACACCAGATCGCGATCGAACATTCGCAGGATTGAGGCGATGTAAGCTGACTGTGCACGTAAGCACCAAATTAAACCGCAGCCACATTGTGCACGGTAAGGAAGCGCTGATTTTGCCATGTTTGGGCAGAACTGAGATAGATATGCAAGCGGCCGGACCACAAAAGATCACCGTCGAAGATTCGATGAGTATGGTGCACCTCTCGACTGGAATGAACGAACCGGCATCTTCGGTGCGCCTGTCAGAACCCGCCATAGTAGCGGGCATGGCGAAAGCGACTCTTCCTGATAGCAACACGCCCTGGGACAGATATATCGAAAACTACGACATCATTAGAGATAAGATGGCCGAAGCAATTTCTGGTTTTGAAAATTTCAACGAACGAGTGCGAGAACCACTCGGATTCAGACTCCATCAGCCCGCCCGCGACCGAGTATTTGAAACAAGCACAGGTAGAGCCAACTTCTCCGCTGCAGCCTTGCACAATACCTTGCCGCCGGAGGGCAAGTTGATGTTGTGCACAGTTCGCTCGCACGATCAATTCAATACCACGATCTACTCGAACAACGATAGATATAGAGGAGTGAAGAATCTGCGAGAGCTGTTGTTCATGAATGAGAAAGACATGGAAGACAGAGGTCTTAAACAGTACGATCTTATTCGAATAATCAGCTTCGCTAAAGACGGCACGACAAGAGAAGTAAACGACTTTCGAGCTGTGGAATACGACATCCCGAGAGGCTCCGTCGCCGGTTACATGCCAGAATTGAACGTCCTGTGTCCCATCGGAGACTTCAGCGCCCAGAGCGATCAACCGATGATGAAACAAGTTGTCGTAGAGGTTCACCGCCAGTGATGCAGCGAATAAAACCCGAGCAGGAGAAGAATTCTTGCCCTTCCGATGGCGAAGTCACTCCGGAACAAGAATCAACCGTCAGTGTTCGGAAGTGGCAAGTGGCAAAATTTTCTGGTAGCTCCGCGGAGACTAGTTGTGATTGGTTAAGTGCCGAAGAACCGCTTGAAATAAGGCTAGGTTCGCGAAATCATTCGGAGAGCCACGCGATTGCAGTTACAATGCGAACCCCGGGAGACGATCGTGACCTGGCTGTCGGCTTTCTCTTCACCGAGGGGATTATCACCAGTACGGGTGACATTGCGGAAATCGTAGAACCGAAATGCAACGTCGTGACAGTTATTCTCAAGGATACTGTTGAAATTGACGAGAATAAATTCGCCCGACATTCGTTCGTCGCCTCTAGCTGCGGTGTCTGCGGCAAGCGCTCTATCGATGCGGTCCGGGTAAAACGTCGTCACGTCTGCCTGCATGATTCGCCATTGCTTTCTCCAGAATTGATCCATCAATTGCCAACCACGCTTCGTGCTCAACAAGCAGATTTCGATCAGACCGGCGGCGTGCATGCTTCCTGTTTGTTCACCGCCGATGGTGAGCTGTACGCCACCAGAGAAGATGTCGGCCGGCATAACGCATTGGATAAAGTAATCGGAGCAGAATTACTGAAGGACAAAGTACCCCTCCTCGACAAAATCCTATTGGTGAGCGGCAGAGCAAGTTTCGAACTCGTACAGAAAGCCGCGCACGCAGGAATACCGGTTTTAGCCGCAGTCGGAGCTCCTTCCAACTTAGCTGTTCAGCTCGCCGAGGAATGCGACCTTACCTTGCTGGGCTTCGTGCGGGATAATCGATTCAATGTCTATACCGGCGGCCATCGAATTCTTTAGTTGAACAGTTCGAAGAGAAAGAGCATAAGCTCTTTGGCGAAGGACCTTTCTCCTTTTTGCAGTCCTCTGATTGATTTGATAGCATCAGTAATGATGTTTGGATGCTTTAATCGACAAAATGTTCTTGCTTCAAAATGTTTTGCTTCGCGCTGCAATAAGTTCAAGTCTACCGTTTCGTTTCTAGTTTATTCTCGAAGTCCGCTAGCAACTGCCTGTTCGAGTCTGAATTCTCGACCAGTAGTCCGTCTGCATTGCGAATCAATTTTCCTTTTCCGTAATGTTCGTCTATTGCTTTTTGATCTTCATGTTTAATGGCTTTGTAGAACTCTGGATCGGTCTTGAATAAGTGTTGGCGCCATTGTGAGTTCAATCTATAGGCTGTAAGAGCCTCGGCGTGCATCTCAAATGGGTTGTTGAAAAACTGATTGACTGGCTTGGTTTTGGCTTTGTCTCGCATCGCGGAGGGAGCTAGTACGGATTTGTCTTTGCCGTCAAGGAACTCACCTTTTTCGTTGCATCTGATCCAGGTAGAAGAATTTATTTGCAGAAACTCCTTTCCAATACAGACCAGACTACCCGGCTCGACAAACCGATACAATTTGCCGTCCTTATCGCTCAGAAGCCAGTTTGGGGCGTTAGACTCCTGCCCCTTATTTTCCACCCAACCCATGCCGTTAAGGATGTCTTTAGGCACAGTTGACTGCTTCCAGCCCGTAGTGAATTGGTGATGGTGAGAAAGTTCGTGCACCATAACTCGTTGCAAGCTAAACTCTTCAACTCCAAATTCAGGTTTACCTTTTCGATCAAGTTCTGTGATCAGTCTTCCGGCCGTTTTCGGACCATAGACGATCAGGCTCGGTTTCTGATTGGCGTTCGGTACGTATTCTGCCACCGTGGATGAGGACCTTCGCTCGAAGTGCTCATCGAGAAAAATCATGTGTACTGCACTTTTATTCTGTCCTGCTCTTATTGAAGGATCAGAGCATTGCAAAGATGCTTCCAGCGCAAGGAGTTCATCCAATCGCGGTGCTCTTGCGAGCAGAAGCTCCTTGTCCTTTTTTCCTTGCCAGTCGGCTTCAGGAACGCCGCGTGGATTGTTGATACGTTCACCTTTCTTCGAGAAGGTGATTCCGAATTTCTCGGTCAATTCCTTCTGTTTTGCCTGAACGAGTTCTTCCAATTGTGGACTAAGTTCTTTGGAGAAATCGATCTTCAGCTCAACTTTTTGTCCATTGTAATCGAGGAAAAGCTTGTGCGTTCTTCCGTCATCTGATGTGCTTGCTTGAACGCCGTAGCGAATCCCTACTTCCTTTATTGCATCGGCACCAGGTTCGGTGTCAGCGAAGCAGAGGAAAGGAAAATAATCCTCGTTGCGAGGAAACTCAGTGTTGTTGAATCTATTGAAGACTTGTGAATTTGAGTTCGCCGGTATCGAATACGGTTCCTTCATACTGACGCCATACCATGTATCTTTCAGAATGGATGCGTAATAAGATCCCGTTTCAGCTGCGGAAACCTCGTCTTGATAGTCGAATGTACTGAATTCGAAAACATCTCCAGGTGATTCAACCATCTCCGCGCTCCCGCTAAACTGTGTGCATAGTTGTATTCATTGAGAGTCGGATTTTGACACAATTTTCACGATCATTTTTCCGGTTAACTGTGAAAATGGATATCCGAAGCGCTGACTGAGCTTAAGTCTAGCCTACTGCTTCAATCCCCAACTCATCTCCAAGTTGTGCAGTATGCTCATCACGCCTGAGTTGAATCTGTCAAAAAAGGTGGCGCGGAGAATTGAGTTCGACTGAAGCCCGGCGATCAATAGAACCTCCGAAGTACTAAGGAGTGTCACTTCCTGAATGGAGAACAACACACCAATAAATTCTTGGGATTACCGGGCTAAAGGTGACTCTAAGCAAACGTCTTTGAGTTCTCATTCGCCATAGCGTTCCTGTGCTTTTTAGAACGCGAAAGAAACATTTCTATACAACAGTCCGGCGGGTTTGAACTTTTTTGCTGTTTCCTACGTTCTTGTCTGCAGGTGGCAATATTGTCGCAGTTCGACTAAATTCAATAAGACGGCAATGAAAATTGCCGTAGTCTGTTTTCAGCTATCTGTCCGGTTGCTTTCATTTGTTCTGCCAGGATTGTCCTGGTGGTACGAGTTCTGGTTACGACAAAGTGGTCTCGGCACAACAATCCGAGGTCAGCTTAAATGACACTACTTGTAGTACCTTTCGCGAATC